>NZ_PDBT02000079.1:0-9872 GCF_002551535.2 Neisseria sp. N95_16 | reverse complement strand
CCGCCGACCGAGAAAGACATTGGACTATGAGACACCGGGTGATCTGTTTTCAGCAGCCCTTGCCAATGGCATTTGAGCGTTGCACTTGAAATGCGAATGTAAGGCCGTCTGAAAGTTTCAGACGGCCTCACAATAACCACTTATTTATTACCGCGCATCAGTTCGAAAAATTCGTTGTTATCTTTGGAATCTTTCAACTTGCCCACCAAAAATTCTGTGGCTTCGATTTCGTCCATCGGATGCAGGAATTTGCGCAGCAGCCACATGCGTTGCAACTGGTCGTTCGGCACCAGTAATTCTTCACGGCGGGTGCCGGATTTGTTGATGCTGATGGCCGGGAACAGACGTTTTTCAGCCATACGGCGGTCGAGGTGCAATTCCATATTGCCCGTGCCTTTAAATTCCTCATAAATCACGTCGTCCATGCGGCTGCCGGTTTCAACCAATGCAGTAGCGATGATGGTGAGCGAACCACCCTCTTCCACGTTACGCGCCGCGCCGAAGAAGCGTTTCGGACGGTGCAAGGCATTGGCATCGACACCACCGGTCAAAATCTTGCCTGAAGTCGGCACCACGGTATTGTACGCGCGCGCCAAGCGGGTAATCGAATCGAGCAGAATCACCACGTCTTTTTTGTGTTCAACCATGCGTTTGGCTTTTTCCAACACCATTTCAGCCACTTGCACATGGCGTTGCGCCGGTTCGTCAAACGTGGAAGACACCACTTCGCCTTTTACGCTGCGGCTCATCTCGGTCACTTCTTCCGGACGCTCGTCAATCAGCAACACGATTAATTCAACTTCCGGATTATTGGCCGTAATCGCGTGGGCAATGTTTTGCAGCATCACGGTTTTACCGGTTTTCGGCGGCGCCACCAACAAAGCACGTTGGCCGCGACCAATCGGTGACACCAAATCAATCGCGCGGCCGGTAAGGTTTTCTTCGGCTTTGATGTCGCGCTCGAGCTTGAATTGTTTGGTTGGGAATAAAGGCGTTAAATTTTCAAACAAAATCTTGTGTTTGCACGCTTCCGGATCATCGCCGTTGATGGTATCCAAGCGCACAAGGGCGAAATAACGCTCATTGTCTTTCGGTACGCGCACGCTGCCTTCAATGGTGTCGCCGGTGTGCAGATTAAAGCGGCGGATTTGGCTTGGGGAAACGTAAATATCGTCAGGGCCGGCCAGATAAGAAGTGTCGGCGCTGCGCAGGAAGCCGAAGCCGTCGGGCAGAATTTCCAAAGTGCCCGAGCAGGTAAAGCTCTCACCCTGCTTCATTTTTTGGCGCACAATGGCGAAAACGAGGTCTTGCTTGCGTAAACGGTTGGCATTTTCGATGCCATGCTCTTCGGCCATTTCCAACAATTTGGAAATGTGTAATGTTTGTAATTCAGAAACGTGCATAATGAGTGATTTTGATAGAATTGAAGACGACGGATGCCGTCTGAAAGAATAGATCATGCCGTATGAAAGGCATATGCTGAAAGAAAATGGAATTTTAGGCGGTCAGGCTTTTCGTGTCAAATATTATCCGTATTTAGTCGGGATTGAGGATAGAAGGCCGTCTGAAAAACATGCTTTCAGACGGCCTTAATCTTACGCCTTAGCTTGCCAAGAATCTTTCAAGGTAACGGTTCGGTTGAATACCGGCTGTTCGGCGCTGTGGTCTTTGCGGTCGGTCACAAAATAACCGATACGCTCAAATTGCCAGCGGCTTTCGGGTGGCAAGGTAGCGGCCACTGGCTCGGCGTAGGCGGTGATTTCTTTCACCGATTCGGGATTCAGGAAATCGGTAAACGGCAGATATTCGCCGTCTTCGCCACGGATGGCATCGGGACGTGCTTCGGTAAATAGGCGGTCGTACAGGCGCACTTTGATTTCAGCGGCGTGTTCGGCAGATACCCAGTGAATCACGCCTTTGACCTTGCGGCCTTCGGGATTTTTGCCCAGTGTGTCGTGATCGATGCTGCATTTGAGTTCGGTAATGTGGCCGTCAGAATCTTTAACCACTTCATCGCACTTCATCACATAGCCATGGCGCAGGCGCACTTCACCGCCTAGGGTTAAGCGTTTCCAGCCTTTTGGCGGTTCTTCGGCAAAGTCGTCGGCTTCGATATAAATGGTTGGCGAAACCGGCACTTCACGTTCGCCCATTTCTTCGTGATTCGGGTGGTAGGCAGCGCGGCGGCTTTGGGTTTTGCCGGCTTCAAAATTGGTCAAGGTCACTTTCAACGGGTTCAACACCGCCATTAGGCGTGGGGCGGAATTTTCTAATTCTTCGCGAATCGCGCCTTCCAATACGCTCATGTCCACCACATTTTCTGATTTGGAAATGCCCACGCGCTTGGCAAACAGGCGCAAGCCTTCGGGGGTATAGCCGCGGCGGCGCATACCGGAAATGGTCGGCATACGCGGGTCTCCCAGCCGGATACATGGCCGTCTGAAACCAATTGGTTCAGTTTGCGTTTGGAAGTAATGGAATACAGCAATTCCAAGCGCGAAAATTCGTATTGGCGCGGACGGGTCGGATGCGGTGCGGGAATATTGTCGAGCACCCAATCATACAGCGGACGGTGTGATTCAAATTCCAGCGTACACAGCGAATGGGTAATGCCTTCAATCGCATCGGAAATGGCGTGGGTGTAATCATACATCGGGTAGATGCACCATTTGCCGCCGGTATTGTGGTGATGCGCACGGCGGATGCGGTAAATCACCGGGTCGCGCAGGTTGACGTTGCCCGCGGCCATGTCGATTTTCAGGCGCAGGGTTTTGCTGCCGTCGGCAAATTCGCCGTCGCGCATTTTGTAGAATAAATCCAAGTTTTCTTCCACGCTGCGGTCGCGGTAAGGGCTGTTTTTACCCGGCTCGGTCAGCGTACCGCGATATTCGCGCATTTCTTCGGCAGTCAAATCATCGACATACGCTTTGCCTTCTTTAATCAAACCGACTGCGTAATCAAACAGTTGGTCGAAATAATTCGAGGCATAACACGGCTCGCCCGACCATTCAAAGCCCAACCAGCGCACGTCTTCTTTAATCGAATTAACGTACTCGTCGCTCTCTTTTTCGGGGTTGGTGTCGTCAAAACGCAGGTTGCACAAGCCGTCATAAACATAAGCCAAACCGAAGTTCAGGCAGATGGATTTGGCATGGCCGATGTGCAAATAGCCGTTTGGCTCGGGCGGGAAACGGGTTTGAATGGCGCTGTGTTTGCCGCTTTGTAAGTCGTCTTGGATGATGGTGCGGATGAAATGGTTGTCCGCAAATTGTTCTTTATTCAGCATAAAATCGTCTTTATGAAAGATAAGGATTCAGACGGCCTGTTGGTCTTGAAAAGGCCGTCTGAAAAGAAATTTTGAAAAATGAATTGTACCTGAGATGGCGGATTTGATAAATCGTTTAGGCGCAAGGTTGAGTCGCTGCCAAGCAAGCATGGCGCGCATTCATTTCGTCTGACCACGCGGCCAATTCGGAGAATCCTTCCATGGTATCGGCTTGGGTCAAGGCGTTGCGAAAACGGAGAAAATCAATCGCGCACACGGCATTGAGTGTGCCGATATTCAATTCTGTGCCAAATGGCTGAATGGCTTCGGCCAACACCGGCAGCGTGCGCGTGTTGCGCTGCATAATCTGGGCATGGCGCGATTGCCACCATTCGGCTTCGGGACGCAACAGCTTTTCACCCACCATATCAATGGTGTTGTCGAGCATACCTGCGGCCAAATCGTGCAGATTCAAGATTGCCCAACGATTGTCACCTTGCGGATATAAGCTGTCGTTACTGCCGTGTGCATCAAGGTATTCGGCGATGACATTGCTGCTGTAAAGCCATGTGCCGTCATCGGTTTGCAACACCGGAATGCGGCCGAGCGGTGTATCGCGGTTGTGTTCGGCTTGTTCGGAAAACGCTGCGCCGCTGATGAGATGGGCTTCAATCTGCGCCTCCAAGCCGTGATAAGCGGCCACGGCACGCACTTTGCGCACATACGGGCTGGTATTGGAATACCATAATTTCATGTTCTGCTCCTAAGATGAGCGCGTAGGCGGCGTGAGCCATTCCACGCCGGCGCTGTCGAGAATTTTGCGCATATTATCGGCCGGCGCGCGGTCGGTAAACACTTTATCGAATTCGGTAATGCTGCCCAAGCGCACTAAGGCATTGCTGTTGAACTTGGTGTGATCCACGCCCAAAAACTTCACGCGCGCATTGTTCATCATCGCCTGCATCACGCTGACTTCTTTGTAGTCGTAATCCAAAAGCGAGCCGTCTTCTTCCACGCCATGGGTGCTCATCACCGCATAATCGACTTTAAATTGATTAATAAAATCCACAGTAGCCACGCCGGTCACGCCGCCGTCAATCGGGCGCACCACGCCGGACGTGATAATCACAATATAGTCGCTGCGTGAAGATGCCATTGAGGCGACGTAAATATTGTTGGTGATGATGCGTAAGTTTCGGCGCTGCTTAATCAGCGCGGCGGCCACGGCTTCCATGGTGGTGCCGATACTGAGAAACAGCGAGGCATTATCGGGAATTTGGTCGGCAATCAGTTGCGCAATGGCATTTTTCTCTTCCTGATGGCTGTTGCGCTTGCCTTGTTGCAACTCGCTTTCTAATACATCACCCAAAGTCGCCCCGCCATGATAGCGGCGCAACACGTTTTCTTCGCTTAATAAATTAATATCGCGGCGGATGGTTTGAGGGGTTACATCCAATTCTTTGGCCAATTGGTCGATCGACATGTAATGCTGCGCTCGCACCAATTCGATGATTTTTTCGTGTCTTTGGATTCGTGGTTTCATGGTATTCTCTTTTGTGTGGCCTGCCGTATTGTTCTTATGCAGAATATTTTTAGAATTTTGCCAAATTTTGCTAACGGCTTCAACCAAATGAGGAAAAAACCACCATCAAAAACGGCGCCGCCACATTAACGATAAAGCCGAAACTAATCGCCAGCGGCACAGCGGCCAAACCACCCGAGCTTTGGATAACCGGCAAAGTAAAATCCAAGCTGGTCGCCCCGCCCACGCCCACCGCCGCGCTCGGATGGCGGCGCATCAACATCGGGATAAACACCAACGCAAAAAATTCGCGCCCCAAATCGTTCAAGAGCATAATACTGCCCCACACCGCGCCGTAAGCTTCGGTCATCACCAGGCCCGACAAAGAATACCAGCCGAAGCCCGAAGCCAGAGCCAAGCCTTTCAGCCACGAGACATCTTCATTCAACGCAGCAAACAACCAACCGCCGGCCAACGACGATGCCATCATGATCATGGCCGTCTGAACGCCGCGCTTGTTAATCAATACTTGGCGCAAGCTCACGCCGCTGCCGTTCAACTGGATACCGATCAGCAACACCAGCGCCATCAGGCAATACATACCCAAGTTTTCAGGCGGCAGCCACACATCGGCCATCAGCTTGCCGAACACAAAACCCAAGGCCACGCAGCCGAGTTGCTTCACGCTGCCCGACAGGCTGACATTGGCTTTTTGGCCCGAACCTTTGGCCTGCCACGGAAAGCGGCGGTCAAACCACATCAAGGCCAGTAAATTCATGCCGATGGTGCAGGCAAACAATAATAAAGTCGTCAGCACGATGGTATTGAGTTGCGAACCCAAATTCTCCACGCGCGCGAGCGACACGCCGATTAAAAACAGCACGGCATACACCAGCACCACCAGCATTTTATCCACTAAGGCCAAATAAGGTTTGGGCAGGCGGATAAAAAAACCAAGAAACATCGGCACCAACACCGACAATAAGGTTGTCAAACTTTCCATTTTTTCCCACATCAAAGGCCGTCTGAAAACCTTTCAGACGGCCTCTCTTTGATTCATTAATGCAATTCGTTTTGCGCTTCGTGTTTGCCTTCCAAGCGCTCGATACAGCCGCCCAAGTGACGGCGCAACAGTTTCAACACCCGCGTGCGTTTGCCTGCGGCGAGCAAATCCAAAATTTCGCGATGCTCATTATAGGTGTGGCCGCTGGTGCGGTGGCCGTGGCCGTGGCTGCGTTCGCCAAATACCGCCACAATCAGCGATGAGCGGGCGCACAAGGTATTCATGATTTCAGACAATACATCATTATCCAACAGGCGCACCAATTCAACGTGGAAGGCATTGGCCAAACGGTTCCAGCCCACGCTGTCGCCGTTTACCGATGCTTCCGCTTCGCGCTCAATCATGTCATACATCGGTTGCAAACGCGTTTCTAAATCCGGCAATTCAAGCAGCAAATTGAAAATCATCGTTTCCAATTCGATGCGCGACTTATACACATCCTGAATTTCTTTCAAATCCGGCACATGCACGAAAGCGCCACGATTAGGCTGCAAATCGACAATTTTATCGTGCGCCAACAGCGACAAAGCGCTGCGTACGGTATTGCGTGAACACACCATCTGGCGGCACAAATCGGATTCGGTCAGCTTCTTGCCCGGCAACAAAACGTGGTCTGTAATGGCATCCAAAATAGATGCATAAACACGGAAAAGCTCGGAATCATGTCGCTCTTCCAAAATTAATGAAGACGTCGTCGGTGCAGTATTGGTTGCGTTATGATTTGATTTATTTTGATTATTCATTTGATTTTCCTAGCAATTTTACTTGCACAAACGGATTATTTATAATATTAATAAAATTTGTTGACAATTCAGAGCATAAATTGCACAATAACTCTAAAGAAAAGCCAAGTATTACAAGGCGGTTAAATAGAGAGAAAAGGTCCAAATCGGCAGATATATTCAAGATACAGCTTGAATATATCTGCTTTTTTGATGGGCGATTTGCAGGCAAATGTTGCGCCATACGGATTTAATCTGCCCTATCATGCTGTTCAGACGGCCTTTTACGCTATTTCGCCATGCGCGCCCTAACGAGCTATTTTACCTGAAAACGGCATTATTAATTCATTTTTAAATGAGGCCGTCTGAAAAATCCCACTGCCCTTTGCCACACCCCAGATTTGAGCTTTGCCCAAGATAGGGAATGTGCAAAGTCATCAGGCTTCAGCAACTTCAAAACTGTGCGTGACCTTCGCCGCTTTGCCCAACATAATCGATGCAGAGCAGTATTTTTCCGCCGACAATTCCACCGCTTTGGCAATTGCCGTTTCTTTCAAATCATGACCGATGACTTTGAAATGAATATGGATTTCGGTAAACACGCGCGGCGCTTCATCGGCGCGTTTGGCTGTTACCGTGGCTTGGCAATCGACTACTTTTTGGCGTTGCTTCTCGGCAATCATCACCACATCAATGCTGGAACAACCGGCCACACCCAGCAATAACATTTCCATCGGGCTGGCACCGCGCTTCACCGCGCCTTCCGCCGCCGCACCTTCCATCACCACACTGTGTCCGCCCTCAGTGGTGCCGACAAAACACATTCCGTCCAACCATTTTGATGTAACTTGCATATTCTATACTTTCTTAATAAGCGCCGCACTGGATTTGGATGCGGCTTAGATGTCGCGTATTGTAAACAATTCCATGCCAAATTACCAATGCTGCTAATGGTGTAATAATTTTTGATGCGCAAAAAGATGCTGCGCTTAAAACAACATCAGGCAATATTCTCGCCATGAGGTTTTCGTTTAAAGCATGATGTTATTAGGTATATGATGCTTCTTCATGAAATATCCATACTCAAGGCCGTCTGAAAAACAGATTTTCAGACGGCCTTTTACCATCACAATCAATCTTTATAAGCCCAATGGTTCACCGGCCCGTGACCTGCGCCGATGTTCAGCGGTTGGCTGATGGCGGCGGTGATGTAGTCTTTGGCGGTTTGCACGGCTTCTTCTACGGCAAAACCTTTGGCCAATTCGGCGGTAATACAGGCAGAGAAGGTACAACCGGTGCCGTGGGTGTGCGGCGTTGGGAAACGCAGGCTTTCCATTTCCACCACATCATTCGGTGTAAACAGCCAATCGGTGCAGACTTCGCTTTGGCTGTTGTCCAGATGGCCGCCTTTAATCACCACATGCTTCACGCCCGCTTCTTGCAGCAGCCGCGCGGCGCGTTCGGCATCTTGGCGGTTGTCGATTTTCACGCCGGTCAAGGCTTCGGCTTCGGGCAGGTTGGGCGTAAGCACATCGGTGCGCGGCAACAAATGTTTTTTCATTGCTTCCACTGCCGAATTGTGCAGCAAAGAAGCGCCGCCTTTGGCAATCATCACCGGATCGAGCACCATCTGGCCGAAACGGCAACTTTGCAGATTATCCGCCACACATTCGATGATTTCCGCCGTGCCGAGCATACCGAGCTTGAACGCGCGGATGTCGAAATCGTCGGCCACCGCTTTGATTTGCGCGGTGATGATGTCGGTCGGCACGAAATGCACGCCGTGTACGCCCAAGGTATTTTGTGCCGTTACCGCGGTCAGCACACTGGTGCCAAATACGCCGCGCATTTGAAAGGTTTTCAAATCGGCCTGAATGCCCGCGCCGCCGCCCGAATCGGAACCGGCGATGGTTAAACTTTGTACGAATGTTTCTGCCATTTTTATTCTCCTTAAATCGTTCAGACGGCCTTATTAAACATGCCGTCTGAAAAATTGTTTCAAAATATAATCATGCGTTTGTCTGTTCAGACGGCCTCAACACGCGCTTTGTCGGCCAAATCTTGCGCGCTCGTTATGGCTAAGCTGTCGATTAGCTTCACGCCAAACGTGCCGCTTTGGCGTTCATCCAAACCCTGTGCGGCGGCTTCTCCGGCAACGGCGTAAAAGGTGCAAGCGGCTGTGACCGCAGCCAAATCATCGCCCTGCTCCGTTGCCAAAAATGCCGCAATCACAGCACCGAGCAAGCAGCCTGATGCGGTAATCTTCGGAAACAGCGGCGTGTTGTTGTTCACGGCAAATGTCGATTGGCCGTCTGAAACATAATCCGTCTCGCCGCTTACCGCCACAATACATTGATATTTCTGCGCCACCGCTGCCGCAATCTGCGCCGCGTTGACCGCACCTTGCCCCGCATCCACACCTTTGCCCTGCCATGCTTCTCCGGCAATAAAACCAATTTCCGCCGCATTGCCCCGTATCGCTGCAAACTTAATTTTTTCAAGCAAACGCGCCACGGTTTCACGGCGCAACGGCGTCGCGGCCACGCCCACAGGGTCAAGCACCACCGGAATGCCACGCGCATTGGCCGCTTTTCCGGCGGCAAACATCGCCGCGATGGTGGATTGTTCCAATGTGCCGATGTTAATCAGTAAAGCATCGCAAATCGCCGCCATATCCGCCATTTCATCAGGCTCGTTGGCCATAATCGGCGAAGCCCCCGCCGCCAGCAAACCGTTGGCGGTGAAATGCGCGGCCACGGTATTGGTGATGCTGTGCACCAAAGGATTGCGCGCGCGCATGTGGTCAAGATAGGCAAAATTCATGATGGTTTCCTTAACAATCGTTCAGACGGCCTTGAACTTAACGAGGCCATCTGAAACTTTATCCAGACTGAAAAAAGCACAACCCGCCGATGCGCGGGTTGTGCCTTCATAGCAATCAATGCTTGTGATGAGTTTCCTACGCCAGTGCAAACTGTATCAGGTTCACGGGTATATTCTCAGCAGCATTGCAACCGCACCCCGACTCTAATCAATAAAATACCCGGCTATATTAGCTTAGATTATCGTGCCATGGCAATGTTTGGTGCATGGCGGATCAGTACGGTTATTTTCAACATAAACCTCACTTATTTGATCAGCCTTTATCGATTTTAGTTAAATAAACATCCATTATGTTAGCAAACGTTAAAATTTATATTGGGGGCTTAGGAAGCAAAAATATTAAATTGGGTTATTTCGAAGCATCTTCATTAATATTTTACCTAAATCTTCATGCCGGTGGTTAAACCTAAACTCCGT
>NZ_PDBT02000078.1:0-10155 GCF_002551535.2 Neisseria sp. N95_16 | reverse complement strand
CCGTTGACGGAATGCCGTCTGATTTCCCGACTGACGGTGGCGGGATGACAACCGATGTTCTGTGCGATTTGGTTTAGGGGTAGGTTGCGGTAATGTCTGGAAATGTAGTATCTTTGGTGTGAGGTCAGTTGTGTGTAGGCCATATTGCAATCTTTCTTGTCAGGAAAGGCAGTATACTACCGCATACTGGCCTTTTCTGTTATTGGAAATTGCACTTGTTAGGCGAATGTAAGGCCGTCTGAAACCCTTTTCAGACGGCCTTTGTTATAATCCCCTTTATTTATCCGAAAAGAGACGGCCATGTCTGCACCCAATCCCACCATCGCCGCCATCGCCACTGCGCCCGGCCGCGGCGGCGTCGGCGTGATTCGTTTGTCCGGCAAAGATTTGCTGCCTTTGGCACAGGCATTGAGCGGTGGTAAAACGCCCAAGCCGCGCGTGGCTTTGTACACCGATTTCCTCGATGCCGACGGCCAAGC
Organism: Neisseria sp. N95_16; assembly: GCF_002551535.2. NCBI lineage: Bacteria > Pseudomonadati > Pseudomonadota > Betaproteobacteria > Neisseriales > Neisseriaceae > Neisseria > Neisseria sp. N95_16. The sequence goes on along the minus strand of NZ_PDBT02000078.1, from coordinate 9,676 downwards.
CATCGACAACGGCCTAATGCTCTATTTCGCCGCGCCCGCCAGTTTTACCGGCGAAGACGTGATTGAATTGCAAGGCCACGGCGGGCCGGTGGTGATGGATATGTTGTTGCAGCGCTGTTTCGCCCTCGGTGCCAAAGCCGCCGAGCCGGGTGAATTCACCAAACGCGCTTTTCTCAACAACAAGCTCGACTTGGCGCAGGCCGAGAGCGTGGCTGATTTAATTGATGCCTCGAGCAAATCCGCCGCCCGCATGGCTTTGCGTTCGCTCAAAGGCGCGTTCTCGCAGCATATTCACGCGCTGGTCGATGATTTGATTACGCTCAGAATGCTGGTCGAAGCCACGCTGGATTTTCCCGAAGAAGACATCGATTTTCTCGAAGCCGCCGATGCGCGCGGCAAGCTGGCCGAGCTGCAAGGCCGTCTGAAAACCGTGTTGGCCAGTGCCGAACAAGGCGCGATTTTGCGCGAAGGCATGAATGTGGTGTTGGTCGGTGCGCCAAACGTGGGTAAATCCAGCCTGCTCAACGCTTTGGCCGGCGACGACATCGCCATTGTCACCGACATCGCCGGCACCACCCGCGACACCGTGCGCGAACAAATCACGCTCGATGGCGTGCCGGTGCACATCATCGACACCGCCGGCCTGCGCGAAACCGACGACGTGGTCGAACAAATCGGCATTCAACGCAGCCAAAAAGCCGTCAACGAAGCCGATGTGGCGCTGATTCTGATTGACCCGCGCGAAGGCATCAACGCCAAAACCCAAGCCATTCTCAACGGCCTGCCCGAAGGCTTGAAGCGCATCGAAATCCACAACAAAGCCGATTTGACCGGCGACACCGTGGAAAAAATTTCAGACGGTCTTACCCCAACCGGTGCCGACACCTTGATCAAACTTTCCGCCAAAACCGGCCAAGGCTTGGATTTGCTTAAACAAGCCCTGTTGCAGGAAATCGGCTGGCAGGGCGAAAGCGAAAGCCTGTTTCTCGCCCGCAGCCGCCACCTGACTGCCTTGCACGCTGCCGAAGCCGAGCTGGAAAACGCCGCACTGTGCGGCAACCACCAAATCGAACTCTTGGCCGAACACCTGCGCTTGGCACAAGTGGCGTGCAGCGAAATCACCGGCGAATTTACCGCCGACGATTTATTGGGCGTGATTTTTTCGCGGTTTTGTATCGGTAAATAAACACAAGCCGTCTGAAAACAACCGTTTTTCAGACGGCCTGTCGGTAAACCGTAGGTCGGGCATGTCTGCCCGACGCAAAGCCGGCATGCCGTGCAAAAAGCCGTGGCAATCCCAATCTATTGTTTGTAAAGAAAGGAAACTGATGAAACGCTTATCCGCTCTTGCCGCCCTGATGTTGCTTGCGGCCTGCCACCACACGCCGTCGGCTTCGACGCCGACCGCGCCTGCAATCCAAACCGCTTCCTGTGAAAAACGCATCTGCACCCGCGAATACGACCCCGTATGCGCCACCATCGAGCAGGGCGGGCGCACGGTAGAACAGTCATTCGGCAATCCGTGCAGCGTGTGCAGCGACAGCGGCAAGATCCTCAAGCTGGAAAAAGGCGCGTGCGGTGAGGTGCGTTAAACCCGAAATCCAAAAGGCCGCAGGCCGTCTGAAAGTCAGTCAACTTTCAGACGGCCTTTTGTTCGCCAAAATACAGCGAAAACGCTATAATCCTTCATCTTTATTGATTGTTTCCAAAGCATAAACCATGACACGAAAAATTCTAGTGACTTCCGCCCTGCCGTATGCCAACGGCAGCATCCATCTGGGCCACATGGTCGAACACATCCAAACCGACATTTGGGTGCGTTTTCAAAAATTGCGCGGCCACGAGTGCTACTACTGCTGCGCCGACGATACCCACGGCACGCCGGTGATGCTGGCGGCGCAAAAGCAAGGTTTGCAGCCGGAAGACATGATTGCCAAAGTGCGTGAAGAGCATTTGGCCGACTTTACCGGCTTCGGTATCGGCTACGACAATTACTACAGCACCCATTCGCCTGAAAACAAAGCGTTTTCCGAAGAAATCTACCGCGCCTTAAAAGCCAACGGCAAAATCGAAAGCCGCGTCATCGAGCAGCTTTTCGACCCTGAAAAACAAATGTTCCTGCCCGACCGCTTCGTCAAAGGCGAATGCCCGAAATGCCACGCCAAAGACCAATACGGCGACAACTGCGAATCCTGCGGCACTACCTACGCGCCGACTGAATTGATTAACCCGTATTCCGCCGTATCCGGTGCCACGCCGGTGTTGAAAGAATCGAAACACTTCTTCTTCAAGCTGGGCGAATGCGCCGATTTCCTGCAAGAGTGGACTTCCGGTACCAACGCCTTGGGCAAACCGCATTTGCAGCCCGAAGCCTTGAACAAAATGAAAGAATGGTTGGGCGAAGGCGAAGAAACCTCGCTGTCGGATTGGGACATTTCCCGCGACGCACCTTACTTCGGCTTTGAAATCCCCGATGCGCCGGGCAAATATTTTTATGTGTGGCTGGACGCACCGGTGGGCTACATGGCCTCGTTTAAAAACCTGTGCGACCGCATCGGCTTGGATCTCGACGAATTTTTCAAAGCCGACAGCCAAACCGAAATGTATCACTTCATCGGTAAAGACATTTTGTATTTCCACGCGCTGTTTTGGACGGCGATGCTGAAATTTTCCGGCTACCGCACACCGAGCGGCATTTTCGCCCACGGATTTTTGACTGTGGACGGCCAAAAAATGTCCAAATCGCGCGGCACGTTTATCACTGCCAAATCCTATTTGGACCAAGGCCTGAATCCGGAATGGATGCGCTACTACATCGCCGCCAAGCTCAACAGCAAAATCGAAGACATCGATTTGAACCTGAACGACTTTATCAGCCGCGTAAACAGTGATTTGGTCGGCAAATATGTCAACATCGCCGCCCGCGCTTCCGGTTTCATCGCCAAACGTTTTGAAGGCCGTCTGAAAGACGTATCCGATAGCGAATTGCTGGCCAAGCTCACCGCCCAAAGCGAAGCCGTTGCCGAGCAATACGAAAACCGCGAATACGCCCGCGCCCTGCGCGACATCATGGCTTTGGCTGACATCGTGAACGAATACGTTGATGCCAACAAACCTTGGGAATTGGCCAAACAAGAAGGCCAAGACGCGCGCCTGCATGAAGTGTGCAGCGAATTGATCAACGCCTTTGCCGTGTTGACTGCCTACTTGGCACCGGTATTGCCGAAAGTAGCCGAAAACGCCGCCAAATTCCTGAATCTGGACGCGATTACTTGGGCAAACACCCGCCAAACCTTAGGCGAACACGCCATCAACAAATACGAACACCTTATGCAACGTGTGGAGCAACAACAAGTGGATAACTTAATCGAAGCCGACAAACAAAGCATCCAAGCCGCCGCCGAAGCCGTGCCTGCCGAAGCGGGCAAATTCGCGCCGGTGGCCGAGCAAGCCAGCTTTGATGACTTTATGAAAATCGACATGCGCGTGGCCAAAGTGCTGAACTGCGAAGCGGTAGAAGGCAGCACCAAACTGCTGAAATTCGATTTGGATTTCGGCTTTGCACAACGCGTGATTTTCTCCGGTATCGCCGCCTCTTACCCGAATCCGGCCGAACTCAACGGCCGCATGGTGATTGCCGTGGCCAACTTTGCCCCACGTAAAATGGCCAAATTCGGCATGAGCGAAGGCATGATCTTGAGCGCGGCCACATCTGAAGGCAAACTGAAATTGCTGGACGTCGATGCCGGTGCGCAACCGGGCGATAAAGTGGGTTAAGGCCGTCTGAAAGCGGCTAGGAGATTGTCGCCGCTTTTTAAGCAATAAACAGGCCGTCTGAAAACTTAGTCTTCAGACGGCCTGTTTCGTTTATAATGCTGTCAAATTATTGCAATAGCCAGAACGAAAAAGGAATCCCCATGTCACTTCCACCATGCCCACAATGCCAATCCGAATATACCTATGAAGACGGCGCCAACTTGGTTTGCCCCGAATGCGCCCACGAATGGCAAGTCGGCGAAGAAGCCGCCGATGAAACCTTGTCGGTCAAAGATGCCAACGGTGCCGAGCTGGTTGATGGCGATACCGTGGTGCTGATTAAGGATTTGAAAGTGAAGGGCAGCTCGTCGGTCATCAAGCAAGGTACAAAAGTAAAAGGCATTCGTTTGCAGGAAGGCGACCACAATATTGGTTGCAAAATTGATGGCTTCGGCGCGATGAACCTGAAATCCGATTTTGTCAAAAAGGCTTGATTTTGTTAAAATAAATGCTTGTGTTGATAATGTAGTGAAGGCCGTCTGAAATGTTTCAGACGGCCTTTGCTTTATTTGATATCACGGTATTTGCTTCTCTATTGATTTATTAGGAGACAGCCCAACGCCATAAATAAACAAGCAGAAAAACAACGTTTCTTGAGGCGTTCATTTCATATTGTTTACTTGATTTACTATTAATTTTCGCCTATTCTAGTAAAAGATAATAATTTTTATTTAAATTAAATTATTTCATTTAAATTCCTCATTTCATTCCCCCCGATTAATACTGTCTTCTAACTCAAGGATATGCTATGAAACTTGTGCGCTTGTCTTCTCTTGCTATCGCCGCGGCTTTGTCGCTGGGTGCGGTGACTTCTTATGCCAAACCGGTGCAGATTACCGACGTGGCCGGCCGTAAAGTAACCGTGGATTTACCGGCCAAACGCGTGGTATTGGGCTTTTATTATCAAGACTATATGGCCATCGGTGGCAAAAATGCGCTGAATAATGTGGTCGGTTTTTCTAAAGCAGTGTGGTCGGATTGGGCGCCGCCAAGCTGGGCTGCGTTTAGCAAAGCCGTGCCGAAATTGAACCAGCTCACCGACGTGGGCGAAGTGGAAGTCGGCACCTTCTCGATTGAAAAAGTGTTGGCCTTGAAACCGGATTTGCTGGTGTTGGCCGATTGGCAGTATCAGGCTTTGGGTTCGGATCTCGATCGCATCAATAAAGCCGGCATTCCGGTGGTGGTGTTGGACTACAACGCGCAAACCGTCGACAAACACATCAAATCGACCCACATCATCGGCACCTTGACCGGCCAGCCGAAAAAAGCCGCCAAGCTCGCTGCTGATTACAAACGCATCGTTGATACCATCCAAAGCCGCGTGAAAAAAGCCGGTTTGCCGAAGCCTAAGGTGTACACCGAATTCGGTAACAAAGGTCCGGCCGAACACAGCTTCACTTTCGGCAAGAGCATGTGGGGTTCGATGACTACTTTGGTAGGTGGCGACAACATCGCTGCCAAAGCAGTGGAATACTACGGCCCGATTAATCCGGAATTGGTGTTGGCTGCCAAGCCTGACGTGATTGTGATTACCGGCCGTGAAACCGAAGTGAAGAAAAACCCGCAAGCGATGGTGTTGGGCTGGGGCATCAACAAAGCCGATGCCGAACGCCGCTTGGCCGGTTTCACCAAACGCCCGGGCTGGAGCAATTTACCTGCCGTGAAAAACAACCGCGTTTACGGCGCATACCACGCCAATTCGCGCACGCTTTCAGACGGCGCTTCGATTCAGTTTATGGCCAAAGCGATTTATCCACAGCTGTTTAAAGACCTGAATCCGGAAAAAACCTATTTGGATTTCTACCGTCAAAACCTGCCGGTGGTGCCAAGCGGTACGTTCTATACTTATCCGCGATAAGGAATGATTGATAAAGCGGCAAGCCTATGCGCTTGCCGCCTTGTCGCTTTTCAGACGGCCTGATGCCGCGCATGGTATGATTCGCCCTGTGTAGCCAGAGTCCGTTTTTTCAGACGACTTCATCAAAAGGCCGTCTGAAAAAACGGTTTCTTACCTTTATCCCATTCATTTTAAAAAAATTCATCATGACCCCTACCGCCGCCGATATTGTCAAAAACCAGCGCGCCTTGGAGCGCAAACGCTGGTTGGTTGTTTGTTCTTTTTTAATCGTCAGCCTGATTGGCTTTGTGTTTGACATCGCGACCGGCCCTTCTATGTTGCCCGTAAGCGAGGTGGTGAAATCGCTGCTGAACATGCAGGGTGCGGACGAAATGAGCAAGGTGATTGTGTACGATTTGCGCCTGCCGATGGCGGTGATGGCCTTGGTGGTCGGCGCGGCCTTGGGCGTGGGCGGTGCGGAAATCCAAACCCTGCTAAATAACCCGATGGCCAGCCCTTACACGTTGGGTTTGGCGGCGGCGGCCGGTTTGGGTGCGTCGCTGGTGATTGCCTTTGGCGACTTCGGTTTGCCGCATGCGTTTGCCGTGCCGATTGGCGCGTTTGTGATGACCATGCTGGCGGCGGGGGTGTTGTTTGCGTTTGCTTCCATCCGCCGCTTCAATTCGGCCATGCTGGTATTGGTGGGGATTGCTTTGTTGTTTTTGTTTCAGTCGATTTTATCGCTGATTCAGTTTATCGCCGCGCCGGAAATTTCGCAGCAGATTTTGTTTTGGCTGTTCGGCAGTTTGACTAAGGCAACGTGGGAAACGGTTATCGTCACTACCGTGGTGACTGCCGTGTGCGTGAGCTTGTTGGCGAAAGATGTATGGAAACTCACCGCCCTGCGTTTGGGTGAAGAACGCGCCGCCGGTTTGGGCATCAACCTACAACGCCTGCGCATTCAAACCTTGGTGCTGGTGGCGATTATGACCGCCACGGCGATTAGTTTTGTCGGCGTCATCGGCTTTATCGGCTTGGTCGCGCCGCATGTGGCACGCATTCTGCTCGGCGAAGACCAGCGCTTTTTCCTGCCCGGCTCGATGCTGGCGGGCGCGGCGTTTTTGTCGGTGGCGAGCGTGTTGTCGAAAGTGATTATTCCCGGCGCGCTGTTCCCGGTGGGGATTGTGACCTCGTTTGTCGGCGTGCCGTTTTTCTTTTGGATTGTGTTGACCAAGCGATAATTCTCAGACAACTTATTTTTAATCAGGCCGTCTGAAAGAAATGACATAGAGAGATAAACCAATGAAGCCTGTTTACCGTATTTTAGCCGCCGCCGTATTCAGCCTAGCCGCGCTCACCGCGCAAGCCGAAGTGAAAACGCTCACCGATGTGCGCGGGCGTGAAGTGCAAGTCGATGTGCCGGCCAAGCGCGTGGTGCTGGGCTTTTATTATCCCGATTACATCGCCGTGACCGGTGCCGATAAGTTTGAAAACGTGGTCGGCATTTCGCGCGAATTTTGGGAAAAGTTCAACCCCGGCAGTTGGTCGCTTTATGCTGCTAAAATCCCGTCGCTGCAAAACATCGGCGACATCGGCAATGTGAACACCGGCACATTTTCATTTGAAAAAACCTTGGCGATGAAGCCCGATGTGGTGGTGTTGGCCGATTGGCAGTATGACACCTTAAAAGAAGAAATGCCGCGTTTTGAAAAAGCGGGTATTCCGGTGGTGGTGGTGGATTTCAACGCGCAAACGGTCGAACGCCACACCGCCAGTGCCAAGCTTTTCGGTGAAATCGCTGGCACGCCAGAACGCGCCAAAGAAGCTGCCGACGAATATGCGAAGGGCATGGCCGACATTCAAAAACGCGTGGCCGGAGCGGGCAAGCCCAAGCCGAAAATCTACATTGAGTTCGGCGATAAAGGCCCGGCCGAACACAGTTTCACCTTCGGCAAAAACATGTGGGGCGCGATTGCCGATACCGTGGGCGGCGACAATATTGCCGCGCCGTTTATCCAAGACTGGGGGCCGATTAACCCCGAGCAGTTTCTTGCCGCCAAGCCCGATGTGGTGATTATTTCCGGCACCGAAGTCGGCCTGAAGCAGCCCACTTCTATGGCGATGGGCATTGACATTGCCGCCGACGAAGCGCAAAAACGCCTGAAAGGCTTCACCGAGCGCGCCGGTTGGGCAGACATTCCGGCCATTCAAAATGGCCGCGTGTTCGGCATTTACCACACCGCATCGCGTTCGCTGTCGGACTTGGCATCCGCCCAATTCATCGCCAAAGCGCTGTATCCCGAAGCCTTTGCCGATGTGAATCCGGAAGAAACCTACCGCGCGTTTCACCGCAAATATCTGCCGGTTGAGCCGCAAGGCACATTCTTTATCCACTTGGGCTGCGACGGTTTGGACGATTGTAAAAACCAAGCCGCTGCCGATGCTGCGCCTGCCCAAGCCGAGCCTGCTGCCGAATTATCCTTGTGGCAGCGTATTAAAAACTGGTTTGCCGCTCTCTTTGCTTAAGGCCGTCTGAAATGATTCAACTTGAAAACGTACACATCCGCCGCGGCAGTTTCGTGGTGGCCGACCAAATCAATCTGGCCTTTGAGCCGGGCAAGGTGTACACCATCCTCGGCCCCAACGGCACGGGCAAATCATCGCTGCTGAAAACCCTGTTCGGCGAAGTGGCGCACCAAGGCAGCATCCGCTACAAAGACGAGCATTTGAGCAAACTCACCCTGCAAAGCTGGCGCAAACGCATAGGCTATATGCCGCAAAACACTTTTGCCGAAGCCGCGTTGACCGCCTTGGAAGTGGTGCTGCTCGGCCGCATGGACGGCTTGGGGCTGCATGTTGGCGACGAGATGCTGCACGAAGCGGCCGGCATCATGGAATCGCTCGGCATTGCCCATCTGGCGCATCATGATGTGATGAACTTGAGCGGCGGCCAGCGGCAATTGGTGATGTTTGCCCAAGTGATGATGCACCGGCCGGAAATCCTGCTGCTCGATGAGCCTGTGTCCGCGCTGGACATGCACCATCAAATCAACCTGCTTGAGCGCGTGGTCAACTACACCCACGCCAACGGCCTGACCACGCTGATGGTGTTGCACGATTTGAGTTTGGCCGCGCAGTTTTCAGACGGCATCGTGTTAATCGGCGGTGGCAAAGTGCATGCCGAAGGTGCGCCGAAAGACGTGTTGCAGCCCGAATTAATCAGCCAGCTGTATCAAGTTGATGTCGAATTATTGTATGACCGCTTCGGCGCACCGGTGATCCGCCCTTTACGAAACAGGCCGTCTGAAAGCAGCCAAACCTTTACCGCTTAATGTGTTTGAATCCATAAAAAGGAAACCGAAATGAAAAAATCCCTGTTTGCCCTGTTGCTGACTGCTTCTGTCAGCGCGTTTGCCGCCAACCACGAAGTAAAAATGCTCAACAATGGCGCCGATGGCGGCATGGTGTTTGAGCCGGGTTTTGTTAAAGCCGCTGTCGGCGACACCGTTACCTTCAAGCCGACCCACAAAGGCCATTGGGTGCAAAGCAAAGCCGTGCCGGAAGGTGTGGAAAACTTTTTGTCGGAAGAAGATCAAGAATTTACCCTGAAGCTGACCAAAGAAGGCGTGTATGTGTACACCTGCCCGCCGCACCGCATGATGAACATGAGCGGCGTGATTCAAGTCGGCAAGCCGGTTAACAAAGCCCAAGCGCAAGCGGCGGTGGACGAAATGGAAAAACGCGCCATGCAGAATAAAGGCCCTTACATTCGCCTAACAAGTGCAATTTCCAATAACAGAAAAGGCCAGTATGCGGTAGTATACTGCCTTTCCTGACAAGAAAGATTGCAATATGGCCTACACACAACTGACCTCACACCAAAGATACTACATTTCCAGACATTACCGCAACCTACCCCTAAACCAAATCGCACAGAACATCGGTTGTCATCCCGCCACCGTCAGTCGGGAAATCAGACGGCATTCCGTCAACGGAACCTACTGTTACCGAAAAGCACAACAG
>NZ_PDBT02000077.1:0-10881 GCF_002551535.2 Neisseria sp. N95_16 | reverse complement strand
AAACTTTTGCTCTGAAATTTTGCTGAACTTTTGATACTTATTTTTTAGTTTCATATTAGGAGCTTATCAGGTTTTTTGATGATTTTGCTTCCTAAGCCCCTAAATATTTTCAGACGGCCTTTTTATATTGATAAAACTCACCAAATCAACGTAATTCGCGTGAGTCTTTCCAACCATCGCTGGTTTTAACCAATGTGGCTGTCTGCACACGCACTTCATCCAATGGCAATTTGGCATTGCCACCGGCTTTCAATAAATTACCGATCCATTTTTCCGGCACAAATTTTGCTTCGTAAGAAACACGCGAAACAGTCATGCCGTTGGATGGGCTAGGCTCGGTGTACCAATTGATTTTATTGACTTCTTGATGGCCGATGCAGAAATGCGGCATTTTTTCTTTGGCGCGGGTTTGTTTTTCGCCTTTTTCAGTCAGCTTATAAACCAATACTTTGACAGTTTCATCGCTATTGGCAGCAACCGGCATGGTTTCTTTAGATTTTTCGTAGAAATCTTCTTTTTCCAGAATACTCAATTGCTTCAATGCAGTTTTGTTGATGTCGTTGCCTTTACGGTCTTTTTCCGCCAACTTGATTTCAGGCGTACCAATCGGCACTTGCGTGAAGCTGTCGTTGCCGCGCGGATTTTGCACATTCAAAACCAAAGGCAGGCAAATACCTTGATTTTTGGCATATTGATTGATGGTTTTTTCAAATAAAGAATTGCTCGGTTTTTCGTCTGAACAGCCGGCCATAAGCACAGCAGCGGCAATTAAAGAAAGCGTGACGGTTTTTTTCATCGGGTCGCTCCGTAATGATGTCGTGTGTCGGAATATCGGCCAAAGCCATTGTTGTTTATTCTACCGTATTTTGTGGCAAACTGTACAAGCTCTCGGTAGAATGGCAGGGCAAAAATCAATGAAAGGCTGAACATGATTAAATTATATGGTATTCCGAATTGCGACACAGTTAAAAAAGCCCGCGTATGGCTGGCGGATAACGGTGTAGAAGCCGAGTTTGTCGATTTCAAAAAATCACCGCCGACACCTGAATTGATCACGGCATGGTTGTCACAAATCCCCTTAGAAAACTTGTTGAACAAACGCGGCACAACATGGCGTAAATTAGATGAGCAAACGCAGGCACAAGCCGCCGAGCAGGAAGGTGCTGTCCGCATTATGGTTGACAATCCAAGCGTGATTAAACGCCCAGTATTGGATAAAGACGGCCAATTTTATGTTGGCTTTTCGGCCGAGCATTATCAGCAGATTTTTGGCTGATTAAGTTTCAGACGGCCTTTGATTTGAGTCAAACGATATGCACGATTTCGCTATTGAATAGGGCCATTTATTTAAAGCGTATGATGGATAAAATTAAATCGTGATTTAAATTTTGTTCTCATTAAATCAATTGGATAAGTATGGTTATCTCATCAAATCCGCATAATAGGCAAATGGCCGTCTGAAACGATTGTCAATATTGTAATGAAAAGCTATCGGCAGCCACTAGGCATGGGCTATGAGTTGCAGTATGATGTTTGGCGATGTAAAAGAATTTTAAAAAAAATTTCCTGTTAAGTCAGGCTGTTTGATATTTTACCTTAATCGGAGCAGGCATTATGTTGACTCAAACCCAGCAGGTCGATTTGACCCTTCAGCACTTAAAAGAGCGTGTATTGACGATTTATACGCCCGAGCAGCGCGCAAGTATTGAGCGTTCGGAAGATTGGCAAAAATTCAGCGAGCGTTTGCAAACGCATTTTCCGAGCTTAATGTATGAGTTGGATAATGTTTACGGCAATAACGAAGCCGTTTTGCCGATGTTGGAGCAATTATTTGCCCAATCATGGCAAAGCTATTCGCAACGTGCCAAATCGCTGAAGCAAACCGATGCCGCTCGTGAAGCCGATCCGGATTGGATTTTGTCGAATAAACAAGTCGGCGGTGTGTGCTATGTGGATTTGTTTGCCGGTGATTTGCAGGGTTTGAAAGCAAAAATCCCTTATTTCAAAGAATTGGGACTGACTTATCTGCACCTGATGTCGCTGTTTAAATGTCCTGAGGGTAAGAGCGATGGCGGCTATGCTGTGAGCAGCTACCGCGATGTCAATCCTGCTTTGGGTACGATTGACGATTTGCGCGACGTGATTGCGGCTTTGCACGAAGCCGGTATTTCGACGGTGGTGGATTTTATTTTCAACCACACGTCAAACGAGCATCATTGGGCAATAGAGTGCGCGGCCGGTAATCCGTTGTATGACAATTTCTACTATATTTTCCCCGACCGCTGGATGCCCGACCAATACGACCGCACCTTGCGCGAAATCTTCCCTGACCAGCATCCGGGTGGTTTCTCGCAATTGGAAGATGGCCGCTGGGTATGGACAACCTTCAATTCCTTCCAATGGGATTTGAACTACAGCAATCCATGGGTATTCAATGCCATGGCCGGTGAGATGATGTTCTTGGCCAATTTGGGCGTGGACATTCTGCGCATGGACGCGGTGGCCTTTATTTGGAAACAAATGGGCACTACTTGCGAAAGCCTGCCGCAAGCCCATGCTTTGATTCGCGCGTTTAATGCTGTGATGCGCATTGCCGCACCCGGTGTATTCTTCAAATCCGAAGCCATTGTTCACCCTGATGAAGTGGTGCAATACATCGGCCAAAACGAATGCCAAATCGGCTACAACCCATTGCAGATGGCCTTGTTGTGGAATACCTTAGCCACGCGTGAAGTGAACCTGTTGCACCATGCGCTGACTTACCGTCACAACTTGCCGGAACACACTGCGTGGGTGAACTATGTACGCAGTCATGACGACATCGGTTGGACATTTGCCGACGAAGATGCCGGCCAATTCGGCATTCACGGCTACGATCACCGCCAATTTCTCAACCGCTTCTTTGTCAATCATTACGATGGCAGCTTTGCCCGCGGTGAACCATTCCAATACAATCCGACCACAGGCGATTGCCGCGTGAGCGGTACGGCGGCGGCTTTGGTGGGTTTGGCGCAAAACGATCCGTTTGCCGTTGACCGTTTGAAACTGCTCTACAGCATCGTGATGAGCACCGGCGGCTTGCCGTTGATTTATCTGGGCGATGAAGTCGGTACCTTAAACGATACCGATTGGTCGCATGATGAAAACAAACGCGACGACAGCCGTTGGGCGCACCGTCCGCGTTACAACGAAGAGTTGTACAACCAGCGTCACGATGAATCGACCACGGCAGGCCAAATTTACCAAGGTTTGCGCCACATGATTGAGATTCGTCAAAATAATCCGCGTTTTGATGGTGGACGTTTGGTCACGTTCTACACCCACAATAAACATGTGATTGGCTACATCCGCAACAATGCGCTTTTGGCCTTTGCCAACTTCAGCGAATTCCCGCAAACCATTACTGCACACGCATTGCAGGCGATGCCGTTCCAAGCTAAAGATTTAATCAGCGGCGAAACCGTGAAATTGAATCAAGATGTGGAATTGCGTCCGTATCAAGTGATGTGGTTGGAAATCGCATAATGTTTCGCATTTGATTAAAGCGATTTAGAGGCCGTCTGAAAACTTGTTTTTCAGACGGCCTTTTTTGGTTTCAAAATGATAATTTTTAAGGGATATGCTTTTATTAAAGGGAAAACGAAGCTCTTTTTAGGAGATAAGACCCCTAAAAAAATAATATCAACTTTACGTTTTTTATATAAATTACTCAAAATACTGTTGAATAGGACATAAATGTGAATTACTTCAGTGAAATTATGTTTCAAAAAATGTAGCCGACATAAATCAGTAATCTAGTGGCATGTAGTAGTAAGTTTAAATAATTTAACCTTTACAGGGTGATAGATATAAAATTGATTTAAGCGAGTTTATCATCAATCTTAACCTTTTATCACATGTAGTTTTATATAACATTATGAATTTAAATAATTTACGACTAAATAATATTAACAATTTATTGAAGGCTCTGTAATAAAATAAATTCTTGACCTGAAATTAAGTTCAAGTAAAAGCAGAATCTGAGTTTCGGTAAGTTACATACATATAAGACGAAATTCGTTAAATTATGTTAAACCAGCTTCACAGATAATGCAATTTTTTAAGGAGTTTGCAATGAGTCAACAATATACATGGTTACACATCGGCCTTGGATCATTTCATCGTGCGCATCAAGCATGGTATATCAATGAATTGATTAAATCTGGCGACGACAGTTGGTCGATTGCGGCAGGTAATATCCGCAACGACAGCGAACACACTGTGGAAGCAATGTTGGCTCAAAACGGCGAATATGTCTTGGAAACCGTCAGCCCGCATGATGAGCGTGAATATGAAGTGATTAAATCCATCAAGCAGCCGATTCGTTGGGCAGCCGATTTGGCGTCGCTGATTGCCGTGGGCGCGGCGGAAAACACTAAAGTTATTGCCTTTACCGTTACCGAAGCGGGCTATTATCTCGACAGCAAATTCAAGCTGGTACAAAATGATGTGGCTTTACAGGCGGATTTGCAGGGCGGTCATGAAACCATCTATGGCGTGATTGCCAAAATTCTGCGTAAGCGTATGAAACTTTCAGACGGCCGCGTGACTTTATTGTGCTGCGACAACGTGCGCCATAATGGCGAGCGCTTCCATGACGGTTTGGTGGAGTTTCTACAATTGACCAAGCAAAACGACTTGATCGATTGGCTAGCGCAAAACGCTACTACGCCGAATACCATGGTTGACCGCATTGTGCCGCATCCTGCCGAAGATTTGTCTGCGCGTATCAAAGAAAAAAACCGGCATCGACGACAGGGCGCCCGGTTATGGGCGAAACCTTTATTCAATGGGTCATCGAAGACAACTTCAAAGACAATATCCGTCCTGCTTTGGAAAAAGTTGGCGTGGAATTAGTGGAGTCGGTGATTCCTTACGAAGAAGCCAAAATCCGCGTATTGAACGTGCCGCATGCAGCGATTGCATGGGCGGGTACTTTACAAGGTGAATTGTTTATCCACGACAGCACTTTAAACGACAAAGTGCGCCAAGTAGCCTACGACTATGTCACCGAAGACGTGATTGCCAGCTTGGGCAACGATTTGATTGATTTGGGCAAATACCGCGACGTGGTGCTGGAGCGTTTCACCAATCCGCACATCAAAGACACCAACCAACGCGTGGCGGCCGACGGCTTCTCAAAATTCCGGCGCAAATCCAGCCGACCTTGATTGAGCGCTACAAACAAGGCGCGCGTCCGGCGGCAACCGCATTGATCCCGGCGATTTTCTTCGTCTTTATGGAGCAATGGCACCAAGGTAAGCTGCCTTATGCCTATCAAGACGGTATTTTGGATGAAGCCGCGGTGCATGCGATGTTTGAATCTGATGATCCGATTCATGTTTTCGCCACTGACAAAGCCTTGTTCGGCGAATTGTCTGCCAATGCCGATTTTGAAGCCTTGTTGCGCGAACAAGTCGCCAAAGCACGCGAATTTGTGAAATAAACCGAATAGGCCGTCTGAAAAGAAAAAGCTTTGAAAGATGTCTTTCAGACGGCCTTTTATTGCTTGAAGGAAATCATTATGTATCTCGGTTTAGATTACGGCACATCCGAAATCAAAGCTTTATTGCTGGATGAACACGCCAATATCGTGTGTACACACGGCTTGCCGCTTTCCATTCAACGCCCGCATCCACAATGGTCGGAGCAGTCGGCGGCAGAATGGTGGCAGGTCACCAACGACTTGATGGCGAAAATGCGTGAAAAAGCCGGTGAGGCTTGGTATTCGGTCAAGGCCATCGGTTTATCCGGCCAGATGCACGGCGCGGTGTTACTGGGCAAAGACAATCAAGTGTTGCGTCCGGTAATTTTGTGGAACGACACCCGCAGTGCAGAAGAATGCACCGAATTGGAAGCTGCTGTTCCTGATTTGCACGACATCACCGGCAACTTGGCCATGCCCGGTTTTACCGCACCGAAATTATTGTGGGTGAAAAAACACGAGCCGGAAATTTTTGTTCAGACGGCCTCGGTATTGCTGCCGAAAGACTACATCCGCTTTTTGATGACTGGTAAAAAAGTATCCGAAATGTCGGATGCAGCCGGTATGTTGTGGCTGGATGTGGCCAAGCGCGATTGGTCGGATGAAGTATTGGCCGCCACAGGTTTGACCCGCGAACACATGCCTGCCTTGATTGAAGGCAGTGACAACAGCGGCACGCTCTTGCCGGGAATTGCTGAAAAATGGAGCTTGAGCGCTGAAGTTGTTGTGGCGGGCGGTGGTGGCGACAATGCCGCCAGCGCGGTCGGTGTCGGTGCGGTCAATCCGGGCGATGCGTTTATTTCGCTGGGCACTTCTGGCGTGGTGTTTGTGGTGAATGAAGCCTATCGTCCTGCGCCTAAAGATGCGGTGCATTGCTTCTGCCACGCTTTGCCTAATCGTTGGCATCAAATGAGTGTGATGTTGAGTGCGGCAGCCTGCTTGAGCTGGTATTGCAAACTGATTGGCGTGAGCGAGGCTGATTTGCTGGTTGAAATCGCCAGTTTGAGCGCGGAACAAAAAGCCAATGCGCCAATTTTTCTGCCGTATCTTTCAGGCGAACGTACACCGCACAACGACCCGTTTGCCAGCGGTATTTTCCATGGTATCCGCCACAGCAGCGACCGCGCAGTAATGGGCTATGCCGTGATTGAAGGTGTGGGCTTTGGCATTGCCGACGGTGTGCGTGTATTACAGGAAAGTGGCACGCACATTGCACAATGTTCGTTATTGGGTGGCGGCGCACGCAGCTCGCTCTGGGTAAAACTGCTGGCCGATACGCTGCAACTGCCGATTGTGACGCATAAAGGTGGCGAAACCGGCGGCGCATTGGGTGCGGCACGTTTGGCGGCTTTAGCTGTCGGTGCCGATGAAAAAGAGGTTTGTACCAAGCCTGAAATTGCACAAGTGTTTGAACCAGAAGCCGCTAATGCGGATTATTTGGCCGAGCGGTATGCGCGTTTCCGTGCTTTGTACCAACAAGACAAAGCTTTTAGACAAGCCGAGGCCGTCTGAAAGTTTTGAAAGTATTTTTATCAATGATAAACAAATGATGAATGCCGTCTGTTCGCTTTCAGACGGCATTTATTGAATCTCAAATCAAAGGATGATGATGAATAAATTAGAAACAGAAAACAAACAATGGCTGGGCATGCCCTTGAATTTGGTATGGGGCTATCTTGCCATTGCCCTGTTTATGACCGGAGACGGTTTTGAGTTGGCATTTTTGTCGAAATACATTACCGATTTAGGCTTTACCGAAGCGCAATCTTCTTCCGCTTTTGCGGTTTATGGTTTCGCTGCCGCGCTGTTGGCTTGGATTTCCGGCGTGTTGGCCGAGATTATTACGCCACGTAAAACCATGATTATCGGTTTTATCATGTGGTGTGTGTTTCACGTGTTGTTTTTGATTTTTGGTTTGGCTGTATTGGTATGGCGGTATCGTCACTGGTGTTTTACTATTTGCCTCAGTGGTACAACAAAGTTGCACCGGCAGGCGTAGAAGGCGCATCCACTTCCGAATTTATGATGGCGTGGATTCCAGCGATTTTGCTGGGTTGGTTTGTGGCGGCGTTTGTGCCAATGACGGCGGTATTCACTACTTTAGAACCAAAACACCAAGGCGCGGCCATTTCGGTGTATAACTTGTCAGCCGGTTTGTCTAACTTTGTGGCTCCTGCGATTGCGACTTTAGTG
This sequence comes from Neisseria sp. N95_16, assembly GCF_002551535.2. NCBI lineage: Bacteria > Pseudomonadati > Pseudomonadota > Betaproteobacteria > Neisseriales > Neisseriaceae > Neisseria > Neisseria sp. N95_16. The sequence continues at coordinate 3,164 of NZ_PDBT02000077.1, read as the reverse complement.
TTGCCAATGTTTAGCTTTATCGGCGTGGTTTATGCTTGTACTGCTTTGTATATTTTTGCTTTCTTCGTTACCTTCTTGTTGCGTGTGAAGCAACCGGGCTTCGATATTTACGGACGAAAAGAAACAAATGCTTAATTTGTAAACCCGATCAGGCCGTCTGAAAACTTGTTTTTCAGACGGCCTTTTTGTATCGATTTCAGGTAAAATACCGCCTTTACGCTTAGCCATCTTGATATAGAGTTTCCCATGATTGAATTAAAAAACCTGACCTTACAACGCGGCTTGAAAGTGTTGCTGGATAAAGCCAGCGTCACCATCAACCCCAATCAGCGCGTGGGTTTGATTGGTAAAAACGGCACGGGTAAATCGAGCTTGTTTGCGTTAATTAAGGGCGAAATCAGTCAGGATGGCGGCGATATTCTGATTCCGCCTACTTGGAAGCTGGCTGCCGTGGCGCAGGAGACACCGGCGTTGGAAACTTCGGCGCTGGATTATGTGTTGCAGGGTGATACGGAATTACAAATGTTTCAGACGGCCTTAAGCCAAGCCGAAGCGCAAAACGACGGCATGAAGCAGGCGGAGTATCATGCCAAGTTAGACGAAATCGATGCCTACACCGCACCGGCACGCGCGGCCAAATTATTGAGCGGTTTGGGCTTTTCTCAAGAAGAACACACCAAGCCGGTGAAAGCGTTTTCCGGCGGTTGGCGTATGCGCCTGAATTTGGCGCAAGCCTTGATGCGCCGTGCTGATTTGCTGCTGCTTGACGAACCGACCAACCACTTGGATTTGGAAACCGTGTTATGGCTGGAAAACCATTTGGCCAATTTGGCCTGCACGCAAATCATCATTTCGCATGACCGCGATTTTCTCAACGCGACTACCACGCAAACGATTGAATTATCCAATCAAAAATTAACCCAATACGGCGGCAATTACGATTTCTACCAAAACGAGCGCGCGCAGCGTTTGGCGCAGCAGCAAGCCGCGTATGTGAAGCAGCAAACGCAAATCAAGCATTTGCAGTCGTTTATCGACCGCTTCAAAGCCAAGGCCACCAAAGCCACACAGGCGCAAAGCCGCATGAAAGCTTTGGCAAAATTGGAGCGCATCGCTCCCGCACATTTAGACAGTGAATTTTCGTTTGAATTTGAAAGCCCGGCGCATTTACCTAATCCATTGTTGAAACTGGATAAAGCGGATTTGAGCTATGGCGACAATGTGGTGCTGCACGATTTGAGTTTGTCGCTGGAAAGCGGCGCACGCTATGGTTTGCTGGGCGTTAACGGCAGCGGTAAATCAACGTTTATCAAGGCATTGGCAGGCGAGTTGGATTTGCTTTCCGGCCAGATTGTGCGCTCGGAAAAACTCAATATCGGCTATTTTGCGCAGCATCAGCTCGATACCTTGCGCGACGACCAAAGCCCGGTTTGGCATATTCAGCAGCTTTCACCGGAAGTGCGCGAGCAAGAAATCCGCAATTTTTTGGGCGGTTTCAACTTTGTCGGCGACATGGCTTTGCAGAAAATCGAACCGTTTTCCGGCGGTGAGAAAGCGCGTTTGGCTTTGGCGATGATTGTGTGGCAAAAGCCGAATCTGCTGTTGCTTGACGAGCCGACCAACCATTTGGATTTGGACATGCGCCACGCCTTGACCCTGGCTTTGCAGAGTTTCCAAGGTGCATTGATTGTGGTGTCGCACGACCGCAGCTTGCTGGAAGCCACGACTGACGGTTTCTTATTAATCGACAAAGGCCGTCTGAATCCGTTTGACGGCGATTTGAACGATTACCGCCAATGGCGTTTGGCGCAGGAAAATGCTGCTGCCGCACCGGCCGCATCCGCACAATCGCAAAACCGCAAAGACACCAAGCGCATCGAAGCGCAAATCCGTCAGGAAAAAGCCAAGCGCGGCAAACCGGTTCAGCAGAAAATCGACAAAGCCGAAAAAGAAATCGCCAAGCTGACCGAGATTCAGACGGCCTGTGAAGCATTTTTGGCACAAGAAGCCGCGTATTCCGATGAAAACAAAGCCAAATTGCAGGAAACACTCACGCAATTGGCTGAAACTAAAGTAAAATTAAACGAATTGGAAGAAAATTGGCTGCTGTGGCAGGAAGAGTTGGAAGAGATTTTGACTCAAATTGATGCCGAGTTTGCTTGAATCTTTCTATTTTAATAATAAAAAGGCCGTCTGAAAAATCATGGCAAGATTATGATTTTAAAGAAATCGTTGAAATGATTGCGTAAGCGGCCAAATACACATTATCCCACTCACTTTACTATTATCATCATGCCGTCTGAAAAGCAGGCATGGTGTATCAGAATGAACATGAAATACTTTGCTTTAAACACATTTGCCGCCATCATCGCGGTTTCTAGCGTTGCAGCAGAAGCCAGCAAGATCTATACCTGCGAAATCAATGGCACAGTCGTCTATACATCGCGCCCGTCGGGTGGCTGCCATGCGCCTGATTTGCCACCGATTGGCCGATACAGCAGCGCGCGCTACGATGCGCCTGAAGTGGTGGCCGCACCTGCACCACAGCCCAAAGCGTCTAAAGCGGCTACTCACACCAAGCGCAGTTCAAATAAAACAGTGAGTGCCAAAGCCAAAGCGCCGACGGCACCGATTCGCCCGACCACGCCATCTGTTGCCGCACCTGCGCCTAAACCTGCAGCCAGCAACAGCCGCCGCGCCATTTTGGAAACCGAATTGAGCAACGAGCGCAAAGCCTTGTCTGAAGCGCAAAAATCTTTGGCACAAGCACGCGCCGTGAAGGGCGGCACCATCGACCGCCAGCAAATCAAAAATCTGGAAGGTTCGGTACTCGACCGCCAGCAAAACATTCAAGCCCTGCAACGCGAATTGGGGCGTATGTAACGACGATATAAACAAAGGCCCTTACATTCGCCTAACAAGTGCAATTTCCAATAACAGAAAAGGCCAGTATGCGGTAGTATACTGCCTTTCCTGACAAGAAAGATTGCAATATGGCCTACACACAACTGACCTCACACCAAAGATACTACATTTCCAGACATTACCGCAACCTACCCCTAAACCAAATCGCACAGAACATCGGTTGTCATCCCGCCACCGTCAGTCGGGAAATCAGACGGCATTCCGTCAACGGAACCTACTGTTACCGAAAAGCACAACAG
>NZ_PDBT02000076.1:0-10895 GCF_002551535.2 Neisseria sp. N95_16 | reverse complement strand
CCGCCGACCGAGAAAGACATTGGACTATGAGACACCGGGTGATCTGTTTTCAGCAGCCCTTGCCAATGGCATTTGAGCGTTGCACTTGAAATGCGAATGTAAGGGCCGTCTGAAACCTACTCACCACTTTCCTGCGGCTTATGCCCTTTGCGCTCTGCTTTTCTCGCTTCACGCATGGCCTTGAGCTCGGCTTCTTTTTGGCGGGCTTTTTTCAACCATACTTCCCATTGGTTTGGCGTTTCCAAGGTGATGCGGCCGATTTGGCCGTCGCGAAAATCAGTCAGGATATTTTCAGCGGCTTTTTGGTAATTGATGCGGCCGCCACCGAGTAAGGAACCGCGTTTTTTGGCAATCCATTCAAACCATGCCACATCGTCCCAATGGCTGCTTGGGTCTTTGTCGGCTTGGTAGCGTTCTTGCAAAAGCGGCAGGTAGTGGCGGCGCAGGTAGTCCAGCAATTCGAGCGCGACTTCTTCTTCATCCAAGGCATTGCGGCCAACGGCGCCACTGGCGGCCAAATTGTAGCCGGATTCTTCAACGATAATTTTAGGCCACAGCATACCGGGGGTATCGTATAACCAAAAATCATCGGCGAGAAACAGGCGTTGTTCGGCTTTGGTGATGCCGGGTTCGTTGCCGGTTTTGGCTGATTTTTTGCCGATCATGCCGTTGATTAAGGTGGACTTGCCGACATTGGGAATGCCACAAATCAATACACGCAAAGGTTTGTCGAGACCGCCACGGTTGGGCATCATTTTGCGGCATGCTTGGGTAATTTTGGCATGTGCACCTTTTTCAGATGAATCGAGTGCGATGGCTTGGGTGTCGGTCTGGCTGTTGTAGTGATTGAGCCAAACTTGTGTGCGCTCTGGGTCAGCAAGGTCTTGTTTGTTCAGGATTTTTAGTTTTGGCTTGCCGCGCGACAATTGCGCCAACAAAGGATTTTCGCTTGAAGCGGGCAAACGCGCGTCAAGCATTTCGATGACCATATCGACAGATTTGATGCGTTCGCCGATGGCTTTTTTGGCCTTGTTCATGTGGCCGGGGAACCATTGGATTGCCATGTTGTACTTTCTATAATAAGGTATTGTTTAAGGTGGCTGATTCAGCATGAAAGGCCGTCTGAAAAAGGATTTTAACCTTTTCAGACGGCCTTTGGTATGTTTCATACTTACATATTACCGGTAATGTAGCGGTAATAGCCGGCTTCATCCATACATTGTTCCAACGATTTCGGTTGCTTGCCTTGCTTGGCATCATGATTGGCTTGTGAAATACAGATACGCTGTTGGCGGGCAACATCGCTTTCGCTCATACCAGTTTGATGCCAACGGTATGGACTGACGGTGGTGTTACAGGCTGCCAACACTAACGCAACGCATAATGGGAACATGATTTTTGCAGTCATGATTGTGTCCTTTATATTGAGGCCGTCTGAAAATCAATGGCCGGCAAGGTTTTGCGCTTGGCGGTGGCGCACCATTAATTCGTATTTTCCAGCCAGACGATCGGCCAGTTTCTCCACCACATACACAGAACGGTGTTGGCCACCGGTACAGCCGATGCCAATCGTCACATAGCTGCGACTTTCCTGCTGCATACGCGGCAACCAGCGGTTAATGAACTGATCGATGTCGTTGACCATTTCTTGCGCCAGCGGCTGCTGGTCAAGATACTCTTGAATTTCTTTATCCATACCATTAAACGGGCGCAATTCCGGATCATAATAAGGATTGGGCAGACTGCGCATATCGAACATAAAATCAGCATTGTTCGGCACACCATATTTGAAACCGAACGATTCCAAAATCACCAACAAACCGTGACGCTCAATGTTGAGCCATTGTTGCACCGCATAACGCAATTGCTGGGCGTTCATTTTCGATGTATCAATGCAATAGGCCATCTGGCGCAACGGAAACAACCATGTGCGTTCTTCACGCAGGCTTTCAAGCAAAGTTAAATTGTGGCCGGATAATGGGTGACCGCGGCGGGTTTCGGAAAAGCGGCGCACCAATACACTCTCCTCCGCCTCGATAAACAACACTTCAACCTGATGGCCTTGTTCGCGTAAATATTGGATTTTCTCTTCGGCTTGATCGATGTCGATTTTGGAACGGATATCAACGCTCACGCCCAAGCTGTCTACTTCATCACGCGTAACATGATACAACACCAATGAAGGCAGCAACTCTAGAGGCAAATTGTCAACACAGTAATAACCTAAGTCTTCCAGCTGTTTGAGGGCAACAGATTTCCCCGAACCGGAAAGGCCGCTAATTAATACTATTTTCATGGCTTTGCTCGTTCTCTTTCAGCAGTGTTTGATGGCGTTCTAAAAATTCTCGCGTGCTGTCTTTTCCGCGCAACTGCAAAATATAATTGCGCACAGCAGCTTCAACCAATACCGACAAGTTTCGGCCAACTGCCACAGGCAGCATGACCGAGCGGACATTGACGTTGAGAATAGATTCGGTTTCGGTACGAATACTCAAGCGGTCAAGCTGCTTCATGTATTCGTCGTCGGCCGGAATGAGGTTAATGATTAATTGTAGGATTTTTTTCGGGCGGATTGAGGTTTCACCGAAAATATGGCGGATATTCAACACACCCAAACCGCGCACTTCCAAAAAGTCGCGCAACATTGGCGGGCAGCGGCCTTCCAATACTTCAGGGCCGGTGCGGAACAATTCGACGGCGTCGTCGGCAATCAGGCTGTGGCCGCGTGAAATCAGTTCCAAAGCCAATTCGCTTTTACCCAAGCCGGAATGGCCGGTAATCAACACGCCGATTTCAAATACATCCAAAAATACACCGTGTTTCGTGACCGATGTGGCCAGCGTGCGTTGCAGATAAATCCGCAACACGTCCATTAAATATGGGCTTTCCAGCTTGGATGTCAGCAGCGGAATGCTGTTGGTGTGGCAATAATCGCGCAATTTCGACGACACGGGCAAGCCGTTGGCCACAATCACCAAAGCCATAGGAATATCGAATAATTCGCCGAAATCGTAGTTGAGCTCGCCCGATTCCAAGCGGCTCAGATATTCGGCTTCCGCCACGCCAACCACTTGAATCTGATTGGGGTGGATAAAATTCAAATGGCCGACCAGCGCCAAAACGGGCTTGTCGGCCTCAACACCGATGCGGTTATCCGCGCCTGAATTACCTGCGGCCCAAGCCAATTGCAGCTTATGCTGATTATCGGAATACAGACGGCGGACGGATATACTCGGCATAAGTTACTCTTCAGTTAATAATTTTTGCACTTCTTCGGCGGTCGAAGCAGTCATCAAGGCTTCGCGCACGGCTTTTTGGGAGAACTTGCCGGCCAGTTTCGACAACACTTCCAAATGCTCACCGGTAGCGTTTTCCGGCACCAGCAACACAAACACCAGCGAAACCGGCTTACCATCGGGTGCATCAAAGGAAATCGGCTCTTTGGTGCGGATAAATGCGCCTACCGCTTTTTGCACGCAAGCATCGCGGCCATGCGGAATCGCCACACCCTGCCCCAAACCGGTGGTGCCTAATTTTTCGCGGGCAAACAGGCATTCAAACACATCTGCGCGCGGCAGCCCTGCTTCGTTTTCCAACAACAAACCAGCTTGCTCAAACAAGCGCTTTTTGCTGCTGACTTCCACATCCAATTCAATATGGGACAACGGTAGAATTTCGCCAATCAGGCTCATAGGAATCTCTTTTAAGAGGTAGCAAAACAAGATGGAATTGTACCGACAGTCGGCACAAATCTCAATCCTAAGCGTACAATTTATATTAAAAGCCTTACGCTTTCAGACGGCATTTTAATGATTCTTAACATCGCCATCTTGCTCTACATTCATCTTAAATCATTAAAATGAAAGAATTATTTAAACATTTAATCCATAGGTATATTATTGCTTTGCGCTATTTCTCAAACTGAAAATAATCGTTTTTTTTAAATTCGGTTAACCCGTTTTTGCCGCACGCCATCAGCACCCATAAAAAATACCCGCCTTAGTGACGGGTATTTTTCAGACGGCCTTTCAGCCATTTTTGCTTAAACCAATTTCCACAAATAATGGCCGACCAAACCTAAAAACCAAGCCAAGCCTATGCGGTTGTTTTCCAAAAAAGTGCGGAAACACACTTGGCGGTCGCGCGTTTTAATCGCATGGTATTGATTAATCTGCCACCACACCGTCACCGGCAACATCAGCCAATAAGGCCATGTGGCACCGATTTGCAAACCCAACACCACCATCAGCGCAGTAAACCAAAAATGGCACAACATCACCGCCGCAATATCATGCTGACCAAACGTCACGGCCGATGTTTTGATGCCGATTTTCAAATCGTCTTCCTTATCAGCCATGGCGTAAATCGTATCGTAAGCCAGCGTCCATAAAGCATTGGCGACAAAAATCAGCCATGCAATCGGCGGCACATTATTGGTGATCGCAGCAAACGCCATCGGGATACCGAATGAAAATGCCAAGCCCAAATAAAATTGCGGAATCGGGAAAAAACGCTTGGTAAACGGATAAGTCATCGCCAAAAACAAGGCCGGCAAGCTCATCAGCCAAGTCAGCATGTTCATTGGCACCAAACACATCGCCGCCAGCAAACACAAAATCAAGGTCAGCAGCAAGGCTTCGGCTTTGGTGACTTGTCCACGGGCAAACGGGCGGTTTTTCGTGCGCTCAACCGCGCCGTCAAAATTACGGTCGGCATAATCATTAATCACGCAACCGGCGCTGCGCATTAAAAACGTGCCGATGGTAAAGGCGAAAAAAATGGTATGGCCGGGATGGCCTTCAGCGGCCACCCACATGGCCCAATAAGTCGGCCACAGCAATAGTAAAGTGCCAATGGGCTTTTCCACGCGCATCAGCCGCGCGTAAATTAAAATGCGCCCAACGGCATAACGCGGTAAAAAGCGCAGGAGTAATCGTCTAATGTTCATGTGTGAATGGGAAATCAAGAAATCATGACAAACGGAATATTATGTTTTCAAACACGTTTTATTTGACATTATAGTCTAAACCGCGTGGCATTGTCCGTTTTTGCGATGGCGATATCATCATTTTTTACTTTTGGTTACAAAGAAACGGTGTTTGAAACCGATATAAAAAGGCCGTCTGAACATTCAGACGGCCTCTCTCATATCAAAATTACAATTCAATACCTTTTAATGTCGCCACGGTATTGATGTCTTTGTCGCCACGGCCGGACAAGTTCATTAAAATCACTTGGTCTTTGCCCATTTTCGGCGCATTTTCTACCGCCCAAGCCAGAGCATGGCTGGATTCCAAAGCCGGAATAACGCCTTCAAATTGACACAATAAATCAAACGCATTCAGAGCCGCTTCGTCATTGGCAACGGTGTATTCTACGCGGCCAATGTCGTGTAAGTGGCTGTGTTCGGGGCCGATGCCCGGATAATCCAAACCGGCCGATACCGAATGTGTGCCCAAAATTTGGCCGTCTTCATCTTGCATCAAATAGCTGCGAAAACCGTGCAACACGCCAATCGGTGCGCGTGAAGTAATCGGCGCGGCGTGTTCCGGTGTATCCACACCATGACCGCCCGCTTCCACGCCCACCAAGCGCACGTTTTCTTCACTGATATACGGGTAAAACAAACCAATCGCATTCGAGCCACCGCCCACGCAGGCCACGGCAACATCAGGTTGTCGGCCGATGGCTTCCTGCATTTGCTTTTTGGCTTCGTTGCCGATGACGCATTGGAAATCGCGCACCATTTCAGGATAAGGCGCAGGGCCGGCGGCAGTGCCGATGATGTAGAAAGTATCGTCCACACGAGCCACCCATTCGCGCATGGCTTCGCTCATCGCGTCTTTCAGCGTGCGGCTGCCGCTTTCCACGCCGACCACATTCGCACCCAATAATTTCATGCGGAACACGTTCGGCATTTGGCGCTGAATATCGTCCGCACCCATATACACATCGCAAGCCATGCCCAAACGCGCAGCTACCGTAGCCGAAGCCACGCCGTGCTGACCAGCGCCGGTTTCCGCAATTACGCGTTTTTTGCCCATGCGCTTGGCCAACAGCGCCTGACCAATGGTGTTGTTTACTTTATGTGCGCCAGTGTGGTTTAAGTCTTCGCGTTTCAACCAAATCTGCGCACCGCCCAAATGCTCGCTCAAACGCTCGGCATGGTAAACCGGGCTTGGGCGGCCGACATAATGTTTCAAATCATGCTCGAATGCCGCCCAAAAATCAGGATCCTGCTTCGCTTCGGCGTAAGCCTGTTTCAATTCTTCCAACGCGGGAATCAGCGTTTCTGAAACATACAGGCCGCCGTGTTCGCCGAAAAAGCCCTGTTGGTCGGGTGCTTGATAATTTTGCATGAATGAATTCCTCTGTGGGGGTTCAGACGGCCTGATGGATATTTAGGCCGTCTGAAAACAATAATTCTAATGAATGCCGATTATACACATATTTTTCGTGTGAACGCGCTTATCCGCGTGCAAAAATCCTTGTTTTTTCAGACGGCCTACAATAAGCCTGCAAACTCAAAAAACGCCCGATACGCCGCCGTTTTCTTGTCAAAACTCAAAGGATACGCGCGTGAAGTGGACGGCAAACGTGTCAGCGTCAAGGCGCGGCCTTGGTACACATAATCGATGGTTTCACCCGTTTTCGGTAACGCGGTTTTCTCGGGCAGCAATCCGAGCAACACTTCCGTGGCCTTACCGCCGGTGGTAGACACATGCCTGCAATGCGGCAGCTTGTGCAACACCGCCGCCAAATCCACCTCCTCGACCACTTTCAAAAACTTATCCGAAGCGTTGTTCTGCTCGCGCACGGCTTTCCACACCGTCGGGCAAGAGGCAATGCCGCGCTCATGCAAAAAAGCGATAATCTTTTCCGCGTCAAACGCTTTTTCAGACGGCCTTTGGAAATGCGTTTTGTCGCCGAAAAACACTTCGCCGTAAATGCGCCACATATCATTCTGAAAATTTGGATAATGAAACTGCATGGCGCGTTTGTCGTCTTTGGGCGGGAACGTGCCCATCATCATCGCTGTGGCATTGGGCGGCAGAATCGGCGGAAAAGGATGGGTTTCCACGATGGGTTCGCTGCTCATCGCTGTGCCCCCGCTTTCGCTACGGCTTGTAAAAATGCTGCCATTTTTTGCGCATCTTTAATACCGCTGCTGCTTTCCACCCCGCCGGACACGTCCACCGCCGTCGCACCGCTGATGCGTACCGCTTCGGCCACATTGCCTGCATTTAAGCCGCCTGCCAACACCCACGGTTTGTCGCGGTAATCGGCGAGCAGTTTCCAATCAAACTGCAAACCCGTGCCACCGTATTCATCGGGGTGATACGCGTCAAACAACACCGCGCGGGCATGGGGAAATTTGCTTGAGGCCGTCTGAATGTCTGCCGAGCTTTGCACGCGCACCGCTTTCAGATATGGGCGGTCAAACTGGCGGCAGAATTCATCGTCTTCATCGCCGTGAAACTGAATCACATCAATCGGCACTTGGCGCAGCGTTTCGCGGATTTGCTCGGCTGTTTCATTGACAAACAGCGCCACCACCGTCACAAACGGCGGCAAAGCGGCCACAATCGCCTGCGCCTGTTGAGTGTCTACCGCGCGTTTGCTCTTGGCAAAAAACACCAGCCCGACAGCATCCACCCCCAATTGCGCCGCGGCTCGGGCATCTTCAGGGCGGGTAAAACCGCAGATTTTGGTTCGGATTCGGGTCATGTGTGTTCCTTAGATTCAGCGTTTCAGACGGCCTATTATAAAGCAAAGGCCGTCTGAAAAATAAGCGCTTTTGCGGCAGCGCAATCAACAAAGCGCATTTCCGCATTACAATACACTTTTTATTCAGACGGCCTCATCATGAATTACCTTGCTTGGAACGGCATTCCCTCGCTCGCCGAACTCGTGCATACGCTTGCTCACCATGCCAAACCGCTTTATTGGGTGGTGTGCCTGCCTGCACGGGAAATGCCAGTATTCAGACCGTCTGAAAACCCTTGTGCCTTAGAGCAAACTTTAGCTGAAGCCATTGCGCGCAAAATCGGCTGCCTGCAATTCAATGCCGTGAATGTGTTAGCCAACGTGTTGCCCGATGTGCATTTATGGCTGGTGCCGTCTGAACATGCTGCGGATATTCAAACGCATTTTCCGCATGCCTTGCAATGGCAAACCGTGCCCGTCACGCAACGCGAAACCACAGTCAAACCGTGGTTCCGCCCGACGGAAAACCAAGCCAAACCCACCAGCGCCATCGTCATCGGTGCAGGCATCGCCGGAGCAGCCACCGCGCAGGAATTGGCCGAACACGGCGTGCGCGTGACCGTGCTTGAAGCCAAGCATATTGCCAGCGCTGGTTCGGGCAACCGCCAAGGTTTGCTGTATGCCAAAATCTCGCCGCACCCAACCGAGCAAACCGAATTGCTGCTGGCGGGCTATGGCTACACGCGGCGGCTGTTGGCCGATTTACTGCCCGAGCAACACGCTTGGGGCGGCAATGGCGTGTTGCACGTCAATTTCAACGAAGCCGAGCGCAAACGCAATCAGGCATTAGGTTTGCAGCACCATCATGCGCATTTATACCGCACCGTTTCCCAGCAAGAAGCGGCAGAAATCGCGGAGATCAATATTGGTTCAGACGGCCTCTATTGGCCGCATGGTGTGTGGCTCAATCCGCCTGCTTTGGTGCGCGCTTTATTGAATCACCCCTTGATTGATGTGCAAGAACACGCGCCGCTGCTTTCCGCCGAATTTGATGGCACGGCTTGGACGGCGCACACCACGCAAGGCAGTTTCACCGCCGAACACCTGATTTATTGCATGGGCGCGCACAGCCCCAACTCACCCGAGCGCAACGTGTCCGCGCTGCCGTTTCGCCAAATCCGCGGCCAAACCGGTGTTGCTACAGCAAGCGCGTTGTCGGCCAAACTGAGTTGCGCGGTATCGGGCGAAAGCTACATCAGCCCGAGCTGGCAGGGGCAACACTGCTACGGTGCGACATTTGTGTTAAACAGCAGCGACGAAGCATGGCACCAACACGAAGAATCGGCAAACCGAGCCGCTTTGCATGATTTACAGCCTGCTTTTGCCGATTCGCTGTTTTCAGACGGCCTCAATCCTTTGACCGAAGCCCACGGCCATGCCGCTTTGCGCTGCGACAGCTTGGACCATCTGCCGATGGTGGGTGCGGTGGGCGACATTGCCGCCATGCAGGGCGTATACGCCAAGCTGGCTTTGGACAAACATTACCGCCTGACTGCCCCCTGCCCTTACCTGCCCAACGTCTGGCTCAACACCGCCCACGGCACGCGCGGTTTGGCGACGGCACCGATTTGCGCCGCATCGTTGGTGGCGGAAATCTTAAACCTGCCGCAACCTTTGTCGCCACGCCTGAAAGCCGCGCTGCATCCCAACCGCGCTGTGATTCGGGCGATTGTGCGCCATCAGTCGTTGCTTTGAATACCGACCTACACTTTCTTGAATTCATTAATTTTCAGCAATCTATAATCCGTCATTCCCGCGTAGGCGGGAATCCAGAACGTTGAATTGTGGTCACTTTTTATGTTTCTGAAGCAGATGAATCTGGATTCCCGCCTACGCGGGAATGACGGCCTTAGTATTCTTGATTCAAATGTGTTTTATAGAGGTATCAGGCCGTCTGAAACCTTTTGTCTCCATCCCACAACTCACCCCCCCCTGATACTCGCGCCTGACACTATGCATAAAGAAAGCATGACAAATCAGTGGTTTTCTCTCAAAATCAATATTTTTCAGACGGCCTGGGAAACCTTTACGCATAAAATCAGGTCTGAGAACAAGTCTGGCAACGAAATAAGCATCACATTATCGGGCAGATTGATTTAAAATATTCCAAATAATTATTCATATCTTAAAAATCATGCGTTATTACGGCACTATTGTCCGTTGGAACGAAAGCCGTCGCTTCGGTGCAATACGGGAGGAAAGCACCGAAAACGAAATTTTTGTCGCGCTTTCTACGTTCAACGGCCACACCGAAGGCCCTTTTGAAGGCCAACGGGTTTCCTTTTATCTCGCCAAAGGCCGGCAAGGCCGCAGCGAGGCTCAAGATGTCCGCTTTATCGATGACTTTGACGACGAAGCCGAATCACCATCCCATGCAGCCTACCGCAAACAAGGCGGTAGCCCTTCGCGTGCAGGCGGTGTGTTGCTGGCGATTTTATTGGGCGCGGCACTGCTTGGCGGCGCTTGGTACGGCTGGCAGGCTTGGCAAGATCACCGCGCGCAAACGGTTCACACCACCACGCCGCCCGATTCTATGGTTGCCACCATTGCGGCGCAGATGGAAGCCGAGCGTAAAGCATGGAATCAGGCCGTCAAATCCCCCGCTTCGGCAAAGCCGTCAGCCAAATTCAGTTGCGACGGGCGGCAATATTGTTCGCAAATGAACTCGCGTGAAGAAGCTGAATTTTTTATCCGACATTGCCCGAACACCAAAATGGACAGCGACAACGACGGCATTCCGTGCGAAAACGACAGCCGCTGGTAGCCTGAAGCCTTTCCCAAAACCAAATCTGTATATTGCTAGAAACAAGCACAACGCAAGTCAAAGAAATGTCCCAAATGGCGATTTTGCGCGCTATTAAAAGGCCGTCTGAAAAAATAATCCTTTTCAGACGGCCTTACATTCGCATTTCAAGTGCAACGCTCAAATGCCATTGGCAAGGGCTGCTGAAAACAGATCACCCGGTGTCTCATAGTCCAATGTCTTTCTCGGTCGGCGGTTAAGGGCCTCCTCAACCGCTTTAATCTTTTGGGTATACGGATTTAATGGTTGATGGGTCACCTTCACCCCATCAATCTGATACCACCCTCAGATGGTTGATAGATCGACTCCGTAGTTGAGTTCCTCT
>NZ_PDBT02000075.1:0-11853 GCF_002551535.2 Neisseria sp. N95_16 | reverse complement strand
ATGAATTATATGATGAGTGAAGATGGCTACGAAACGCTTTGCCGCGCCTATACCGCTTTAGATACACTGCATATGCTGATGTATGAAACCGAAAGCAGCAATGCCAGCTTTGATACGGAAAATATCGCCGCGCTGCTGTCGTTTCCCATTTCGGGCTTGAAAGAAGTTATGGATGATGTGCGGTTTGCACACAAGGCAGAATAGGATTGTTTAAAGGCCGTCTGAAACAGATTTAACGCTGTTTCAGACGGTCTTTTTGTTGGCAATGTGCAAATTTTACAATACTAAATATGGTATTTTTTTGTTGAAAAAAATTTATAAACACAAAATATTGTGTTTTATTCAGATGTTGGCAAACTAGACGAACCAGCCGAATTGGCCATATTTTTCGGATTGTATTAAAATTGTGATGTGATTAACGTTGTTATTAACAAACAACAGAAGGAGGACGTATGAAAAAAAATGCATTTACAAGGGGCTTTTTTGATGGATACGACGACAACTAATTCGATAACTCTGGCAGATTGGCTGCTGATTATACAAGCGGTAATTCTCTTCTTAGGATTGGGATTTACCGCTTTATCTATTCGTAACAACAAAAACGACAACCGCCGCATGGCTACTGTGGATTTAATCTTAAGGCAGCGATTTAATGAAGAATTGAATAAATCAGTAGAAACCGTCTATAACCTGATTCAAGGGGATTTTCCCAGTCTGCACCAATATCTCGACAAAAAGCAATATCCTGAAGAACGAAAAGCTATTCTTACCTTGTTGAATTATCGGGAATTTGTGGCAGTCGGCATCAATACCGGGGTGATTGATGAAAAGATATATAAACGCTCATTTTGCAACATCATTATCCGCGACTGGAAAATGCTCTGCCAAACCATAGAAGCCATCCGCAACAGCGAAAAAGGGCATGCTACCAATTTTCAGGATTTTGAAAAATTGGCCAAACGTTGGAAACGGAAAACTTTGAAAAAGATGTAAACATTTTGGGCGTTGGTATACTGCTGTACCAATGTTGGAAAGGCCGTCTGAAAACAGTATCAAAGCTGTTTCAGACGGCCTTTTTACATTCCAACCTTTCACAAAAAAACAGCCGCTTAAATCAATATATAGTATATTTTATGCATAAAATATCTTAAAATACACAATATATTGTGTTTTAGGATTTTTGAGATGAGTAACGTGACAAACCTGCGCCGCAGCTTGATTGCCAAAATCAAGATAGCGCAAAAGGAGCTGGGTTTGGATGACCCGGCTTATCGCTCGGTGCTGCTGCGTGTGACCGGCAAATCGTCGTGCACGCAATGCAGTATCCCTGAATTGGAGCGCGTGGTGGAAGATTTGCGCCAACACGGTTTTAAGCCGACCAAATCGGCAGGCCGCCGTCCGAACCGCCGTGACTCTGCCGACCCGATGATGCGCAAGATTGAAGCGTTGCTGCTGGATAACGGCTGGTCGTGGAATTATGCGCACGGTACGGCGAAGAAGATGTTTAAGGTTGACCGTGTGGAATGGCTTTCAGACGACAATATGCACAAGCTGGTGGCGGCGTTGCAGATTGCGGCCAACCGCAAGAAAAAGGCTGTTTAAGGGGGGCAATATGCAGGAAGTTGATTTGAGCCGTGTGCGCCATTTGCTGCCGGAGACGATGGTGCAGATTGTGGATACCATCGGCGTAAAGGCGGCATTGGATTTGGTTAAGGCCATTGGCGGTGCGCGCTTTAAGTTTGGTAAGGGCAAAAACGATACGCCGCGTTTGAATATGCTGTTTACGGCCATTGGTGAGGAAAAAACTTATGAGCTTTTACGCGTATTCGGTGGTGAGGAATTGTATGTGCCACGTTGTGAGGAAGCGTTGCGTGAGCTGCGTAATGAGCAATTTCGCAGTGAATTTTTTGATTTGACCGAGCGACAAGGAGTGAGCCGCCTGATGGCCATGAGTGCGCTTTGCCCGCGCTATCAAATCAGCGACCGCACGGGTTATAACATTGTAGGCAGCCGTACACAGGCTGCCGACCAGCAGCATTTATTTTGACGTGTGACCAAGGACTTTGCCCCGCTCTGTGCGGGGCTTTTTTGCGTTTGTGAAACGGTGGCAGGGTTGAAAAGCATAGGATTAGCGGATTTGCGGCGGAAATTTACGATAAGGCTTTCTGAAGAATTGTTTAAACCGATTTTAAAGGGGCTTTATGAGCAAGATTATTTGTTTGACCGCAGGACACAGCGAGCGCGATCCCGGTGCGGTCAACGGCAGCGACCGTGAGGCGGATTTGGCGCAGGATATGCGCAATATCGTGGCATCGATTTTACGCAACGACTACGGCCTGACCGTGCGCACTGACGGCGAGGGTAAAGGCAATCTGCCTTTGGCCAAAGCGTTGCCGCTGATTCGCGGCTCGGCGGTGGCGGTTGAGTTTCATTGCAATGCGGCGGCGAATAAGGCCGCCACGGGCATTGAAGCCTTGGCCACAGCGAAAAACAAACGCTGGTGTCAGGTATTGAGCCAAGCAGTGGCTGAGGCGACCGGCTGGAAATTGCGTGGGGACAAGGGCTATAAGCCGGATAACGCCGGCCAGCACAGCCGCTTGGCCTACGCGCAACATGGCGGCATTGTGTTTGAGCCTTTCTTTATCAGCAATGACGCGGATTTGGCCTTGTTTAAGCAGCGTAAATGGCCGATTTGCCGTGCGATTGCCAATGCGATTGCGAAGGAGCTGGGCTGATGTTTGGCAAGATTAAAAAATATGCGCTGGCGGCGTTGGCATGGGCATTGGGCAACAAGCCGTCTGAAACCGATGTAAAAGCCTTGCCGGTATTGGATACGCCGCGTTTTCTGCGCCACACCGGCAAAGGCCGCAATAAGCAGCCGCACCGCTTTTCGGGTGTGGCAGCGGCCAAGCGTGCGGCGCGTAAGGCACGCAGAAAGGCTTAGGCATGGCTGTTTTGGACATTATCCGCAATCCTGCCACGGGCAAGGTATCGCACAGCAAATTGTGGGCAAACGTAGCCTGCGCGGCGGCGACTTATAAATTTGTCATTGCGCCGGATGCGCCGTCTGAAATCTGGGCGATTTATTTGGGCATTGTCGGCGGATACGCCGTTGCCCGCTCGTATGTGTCAGTCAAACGTCAGGAAGTCGAACATGCCGCAGACCAAGATGATTAAGTATGCGCTGGCGGCTTTGGCTGCTGCGGTGTTGCTGGGCGGTGTGTGGTATGGCGGTTTTCAGACGGCCTTTAAGCGTCAGCAGGTTGTGATTGAGCAAATCAAAGCCGAAGCGGACAAAGGCCGTCTGAAAGCCGAACAAGCCTATGCTGCCGAACTCGAAAAAGCCCTTGCCGAACAGAAAAAATGGCAGGATTTTGCCCAAGACCAAAGCGCGAAACTGGCACGCGCCAACCACGAACTCGACCGCCGCGCGGCGGCCATTGAGAAAGAAATCCATCATGTTATCGAAAAAGACAAAAGCGCAAACGGTGGCCATTGTGTTGACGGCCTTGGTGCTGACAGCCTGCGCCTCTACCGCCAAGCCCTCGGTTACGCCGATTAAGACGGTGGAAAAGCCGGTGATGCCGCCTGTGCCTGCTGCACTGCTGGACATGCCGCTGCGTCCTGAGCCGCCCGAATCGGGCGAGCCGCAAGAGCTGCTGCGCCATGCGGTGCGCTTTGGCAACTATGTGCAAAAGCTGGAGGTGCAAAATCAAAGCTGGCGGGATTGGGTGAGTGGTCAACTTAAAGTTGACAGCTCGGAGGTTACGCCATGACGACTTACCGAGAGTTAGTGCAGCGCGTGTTGGCCTGCCGCCATGCGGATACCGAATTGGGCTTGGGTCGCGCGCGTGAGCAGGAGGGATTTATCCTGAATGTGTCGCGGCTGCTAGATAAAGGCGGCTGGACATACCGCGTGCGCATGGACTCGGCGTTTAACGTGACGTTTGCGGTCGAGTGGGACGGCGGCGATTTTGAAACGCAAATCCGCGCGCTGTGGCAGACAGTGGCAGCAACCTACCCCGTGCATCGTTACGGCGACGTGATCGAAGTGGACAGCGTGCGACCCGACGGGTACGGCTGCCGTATTGTTTTTGGAGATGTGCCGCAATGATGGATTTTGAATTTGGTTTTAAAACCCTGTGGCCTATTGCAGTTGCTGCTTTTTGGTTTTGGGTCAACAACTTGTCAGGCCGTCTGAAAGAGACCGACAAACGGATGGACGATTTAACCGAAAAACTGCATGACGTGAAAATCGGCTATCAGACCAAGGCCGATGCAGTCGCCGACCGCAAGACGATGGTCGCCAGCCTGCACCGTATTGAAGAAAAAATCGACAAGTTAGCCGAAAGAAAGGCAGACAAATGAAAGACCCTATTTTAGAAGCCTTGGCGCGAATCGAAGTCAAGACCGACCAAACCCTGCAAAACCAAAATGAGATGAAGGCCGAAATTGCCCAAATCCGCCAAGACACCAAACGCACGGCGGCGGTGGTCGGCGGCGTATCCGGTGCGGTCGGCGGCGGCATTGTGTCGGTGGGCTGGCAGCTGATTAAAGCCAAGATGGGATTTTAATCATGGCGCACCCGCAAGAAAAACGCGAACGTCTGCGCCAGCTCTATGTTTCGGGCGCGCAAACGCTGGAAACGGCTGCCATTATGTGCGAGGTGCCACAGGCCACCGCTCGCTCGTGGAAACGTGCCGACAAGGAAAAAGGCAACGATTGGGACAAATTGCGCGCTGCCTACACGCTGGCCGGTGGCGGCATTGAAGACCTGAGCCGCGCGATGTTGGCCGGTTTTATGGTGCAATACAACAGCACCATGACGATGTTGCAGGATTCGAGTATCGAAGATTTAACCCCGTCCGACCGCGCCAAAATGCTGGCGAGTTTGGCTGATGCGTTTACGAAAACGGTTGCGGCCAATGCGCGTGTGATGCCGGAAACATCGAAGCTGGCAACGGCGTTGGAGCTGATTGAATTTCTGATGGTGTTTGTGCAGGAAAAACACCCCAAACATTTGGCTGCTTTTGTGGAAGTGTTGGAGCCGTTTGGGGTGGAAGTGGAACGGAAGTTTGGTTAAACGCCGATAGCTGATTTTAAAAATGCGATGAGCTGGGTAGCAGGAATGGCATTAATCGCATTTTCTGTAAGCGTGCTTAATGCGGTGTCTTTGATTTTACCCAATTCCGTTTTCAGACGGCCTTTTTCTTCATCGGGAATCTCTGCTTGGTCAATTTTTGCCGCAATCAAAGCTTGAATGGTGTCGCTGTGCAGTTTGACGGTCACAACACCAAGAATGGCGGATAGGCCGCCATCGTCGGCAAGGAAATCTATACCTTTGGCTGTGATTTTAACAGTAGCGGTTATTAAAGTCTTATCTTCACAAACAACCAAACCATGCTCAGCTAAGTATTGCAGATTTGCGGATTGTTTCAACACATACAAAACATCATCTTCTGATTCTATAACGCCATTAGTTTGGGCGATAGCGGTATTTATATAATAGTCATGAGTAGTACTGTCGGGATAAACCTTATAAAGCTCTGACAAAAATTCGTGTTGCATGTTTCTGTCTAACCAATCCATTTTGAGCACTCCGTAATGAAAAATAAAGAATTTCTCAAATCCCTTGCCGAGCTTGCGGCCAGCCTGCGCCAAGTCATTGAGGCGGAAGTAGACGGCTTTGACGCTTCGCCCAAGGCCATCGCCGAACGGCGTGCCAAGGTATTTGATCCGGTGGGCGGCTATGAGTATTTCGTGAATACTTATTTCCCCCACTATGTACGCAGCGCGAGCAAATCACAGCTGCATGAATATCTGTTTAACATACTGCCGCAAGTCTTGCAATCGCCGCAAGGCCGCCATGAAGCCATTGCCGCGCCGCGTGGTGAAGCGAAATCCACGCTGGTGACGCAGCTTTTTACCCTGTATTGCATTATTACCGCGCAAAAGCATTACTGCGTGATTGTGATGGACAGCATCGACCAAGCCTATCCGATGCTCGAAGCGATTAAGGCCGAACTCGAATTTAACCCGCGTTTAAAAACCGACTTTGCCGAAGCCTGCGGTCAAGGCCGTGTGTGGCAGGCCGGTACGATTGTGACGGCCAACGACATTAAGGTGCAAGTAGCCGGTAGCGGCAAAAAGCTGCGTGGTTTGCGCCACGGCCCATACCGCCCCGATCTGACTGTGTTGGACGATATTGAAAACGATGAGCAAGTCCGCAATCCCGACCAGCGCGACAAACTCGACGCGTGGTTGAAGAAAACCGTGTTGCCGCTCGGCGGTGTCGGTCAGAAATACGATGTGGTGTATATCGGCACCATCCTTCATTACGACAGCGTACTCAATCGCACGCTGAATAATCCGTTTTGGCATAGTGTCAAATTCAAAGCCATGCTGCAATGGCCGCACAATATGGCGTTGTGGGACGAATGGGAAGCTATTCTGCGGAATAACGGTAAAGCCGGTGAAGCGATGGCCGATGCGTTTTATCAGGCGAATCAGGCGGAAATGGACGCAGGCGCGCAAACGTCATGGGCGGCGCGCGGTGTGCTGGCCTTGATGAACATCCGCGCCCGCGACGGCCATGCGACCTTTGACAGCGAGTATCAAAATGACCCGGTGAGCGGCGAAGCTGCGCCGTTTGCGTCTGCCTTGCAATACTGGACGGATTTGCCGCACGACCTGATTTACTTTGGTGCGCTTGACCCATCGCTGGGTAAAGCCGGTGCGAGCCGCGACCCGAGTGCCATTATTGTGGGCGGCTATCATCGCGCCACCGGCAAGCTGTATATCGTGGAGGCGCAGATTAAAAAACGTCTGCCTGATTTAATTATTGAAGACGTTATCCGCCTGCATAAACAGTACCGCTGCAAGCTGTGGTTTGTGGAGACGGTGCAGTTTCAGGAATTTTTGAAAGACGAGCTGGTCAAGCGCAGCGCGGCGCGTGGTGTACCGGTACCGGCGCGTGCGGTGAAGCCGATTACCGACAAGCTGTTGCGTATTGAGACTTTGCAGCCGCATATGGCCAATGGCCTGATTTTACTGCATTCAAGCCACTCGGCTTTGGAACAGCAATTCCGTCATTTTCCGATGGCCGACCACGACGACGGCCCAGATGCGGTGCAGATGTTGTGGGCAGGTGCAACGGCCAATTCCGCCCCGATTGAGTGGGAGAGCTTGGCTGATGACGATGTGGATTACGACGATATTAAAAGTAAGTGGGCGAGATAATGGCTAAACAAGACAAAAACAGAAAGATAAAGCCCGAAGTGGCTTTGCAAACCGATGTGGCGCAGATTACCGCCACCGGCCGCGTGATTGCGGATCATCCGTCCAACTTTATCACGCCCGCCAAAATGCGCGCGCTGTTTGAAGACGCGGAGAGCGGCGACATTACTGCCCAGCATGAACTGTTTGCAGATATTGAGGAGCGCGACAGCGACATCGGGGCAAACATGGGCACACGCAAACGTGCGTTGCTGACCTTGGATTGGCGTGTATCGCCGCCGCGCAATGCCACGCCGCAGGAAGAAAAGCTGGCCGAAGCCGCTTTTGAGATGATGGACGGCCTGGGCGGTTTTGATGATTTGCTGATTGACCTGATGGATGCCGTCGGGCACGGCTTTGCTGCGCTCGAAATCGAGTGGCGGCTTTCAGACGGCCTGTATTTGCCCCATCGTTTTACCCATCGTCCGCAAGGCTGGTTTAAATGGGATAAAAACGATGCGCTGCTGTTGAAAACACCCGACAACCCGATGGGCGTGGCATTGTGGCCGCTGGGCTGGGTGGTACACAGCCATAAATCACGCAGTGTGCAACAGGCGCGTAATGGTTTATTCCGCACGCTGGCATGGCTGTATATGTTTAAACATTATGCGGTGCATGACTTTGCCGAGTTTTTAGAGTTGTATGGCATGCCAATTCGCATTGGTAAATACGGCGCTGGGGCAACCAAAGAAGAGAAACGCACGCTGTTACGGGCAGTGGCGGAAATCGGCCACAACGCTGCCGGTATTATGCCGGAAGGCATGGAAATCGAGCTGCACAATGCGGCCAATGGCACGACAGCCACCAGTAATCCGTTTTTACAAATGGCCGACTGGTGCGAAAAATCGGCTGCACGTTTGATTTTAGGTCAGACCTTGACCAGTGGCGCGGACGGCAAATCCAGCACCCATGCGCTGGGTATGATCCACAATGAGGTGCGCCGTGATTTGCTGGTGTCGGACGCGAAACAAATCGCCCAAACCATTACACAGCAAATTATCCTGCCGTTTTTACAGGTTAATTTCGGCGACATCGGCCGCCCGCCTCGTTTTGAGTTTGATACGCGCGAAGCGGCGGATATTGCGGTGTTTGCCGAGGCATTGCCGAAATTGGTGGATGTGGGAGTACAAATCCCTGAAGGCTGGGTGCGCGATAAGCTGGTGATCCCGGAAGCGGCGGAAGGCGAAAAGGTATTGGCGCGTGCGGTGGCAGATAATCCGGTTAATCGTGCGGCGTTGGCGGCTTTGTCGGCGCGCATGCCGCAACAAGCGGCGGTATCGCATGAGCAGGCAGTCTTGGATGCTGCGGCCGATGAAGCGTTTGCACAGCCTGATTTTAATGCCCAACTCAATCCGATTGTGCGCCAAGCGGTAGCGGTTTTGGCGGCGTGCGAAAGCTATGAAGAAGCCGATGCCGCGCTGACTGCGCTGTATCCGAATCTCGACAACCGCGAGCTGGAAACCTATATGCGCAATGCGCTGTTTTTGAGCGATTTACTGGGACAGGCCGATGCCAAAAATTAACTTCGCTCTCGGTTCAGCCCCTGAAAAAGCCATTGAATGGCTGAAAACCAAGCAGGTCACGGCGGAAAATTACCGCAATCTGACCGATTCGGAAATTGCCAAGGTATACACCATTGCGCGTATGACCGACTTGGATATGCTCAACGACATCAAGCAGAGCATGGTTAAGGCAGCTTCAGACGGCCAATCATTTGCCGATTGGAACAAAGGCATTTTGCAGCACCTGCAAAACAAAGGCTGGCTGCACCCTAACGGCCACGATGGCAAAGTTATTATTGACCCGACCAGCGGCGAAGTATTTGGTGCGCCGCGCCGGTTGGAAAATATCTACCGCACCAATATGCAGACGGCTTACAATGCCGGCCAATATCAAGGCTATATGGCCAACATCGACAGCCGCCCGTATTGGATGTATGACGCAGTGGGCGACCACCGCACACGACCGGCACACGCGGCGATGGATGGCTTGGTTTATCGCTATGATGACCCGTTTTGGGCAACGTTTTATCCGCCCAACGGCTACCGCTGCCGCTGCTCGGTGATTGCGCTGAGTGAGCGCGATATGCAGCGTGAAGGCAAAGTGTTGAGCCAGTCGGGCGAACATAATTTGGTGGAGACCCATAAGGTCTACAACAAAAAAGGCGACAGCTACCCGACGATTGCCTATAAAGCACCCGACGGCAGCCTGTACACCACCGACCGTGGTTTTGGCTACAATGCCGGCCGCATGAATTACCGGCCGAATTTAGACCAATACGACCGCGCTTTGGCGCATGAGTTTGCAAAGGCGGAAATGGGCGGTGCGGAATTTAAGGCGGTGTTTAAACAGCTTTCGGAAGAGTTTTACGCAGTGAAAGGCCGTCTGAAAATTGACGGCAAGCCTGATAATGCCGAAAAAATCGACATCCGCAACAAGTTGTCTCGGCAAGTGAAATTTGCGGCAGGCGTGTTGAGTAAAGAAGTGCAACAACGTACGGGGTTGAAGCGGGCGACTGTTTGGTTATCGGACGATACACTGATTAAGCAGGTGGATAGCCGAGAGGGGCAAGGTTTTGCGGAGGATTATTACGCTTTTCTGCCTGAATTTTTGGCTAATCCAGACCATATTATCAGAGATGGCAGAGAGTTGATTTTTACAACTCAACGCAATCAGGAATATTTATGGGCGGTTTTGAAGTATATCGACGACGTGGAAGAAGTATATTTGCAGTCGTACCGAATCAGTAATGAGAAAGAAATCAGAAAACTAATGGAAAAGAAAGAAGTGTTGAAGTAAGACATCGGGCAAGGCTCGAAATCACTTGCACACGCTCTCGGTCACCCTTTCGGGTAGGCTGCGGTATCGAGATTATCACCGCTTTTCCGATGTCTTGAGATGATTATAGCATGATTGAAGTCCAAATCGACAACCTGTTTGTGGTGCAAAACCAGCTCGAACGTTTGGGCAGTGGCGTGGAAAACCGCTATCTGCTTATGCGCCGCTTATCGGAAACCATGCACAAAGGCGTGCGTGATAATTTCCGCGCGGGCGGCCGTCCGAAATGGTTGGGGCTGAAATACCGCAACGGCAAGCCGCTGAACGATACCGGTGCGCTGCGCAACAGCTTCAGTACCTTTTCCGACAACGATACCGCGCTGGTCGGCACCAATCTGGTTTATGCTGCGATTCACAATTTTGGCGGCATGGCGGGACGTGGCCGCAAGGTGCGCATTCCGCAGCGTGAATTTTTGGTTTTGAGCAACGACGACAAGCAGGCTTTAATGGATGATGTGCAGGATTATTTCGCCAATCTGATCGGCTGATTTTCAGACGGCCTGAAAAACGCGCTTTTTAGCGCGTTTTTTTATGACGGTAAGGCAAACCCCTATCAGAAGATTTAAATGCAATCCTAGGCGAATTTAAAAAGGCTCTGAAACGGATTTAATTCTATCGGCTGAATGTCGGCGGCAGGTTTGAAGCGTGTCCGCTCTTTATGGTGTGAAAAAAGCCGGAAAATGGCCACTATCGACAAGGAGTGGATATGCCTAAAGACAAACAACAACTGAGTCTCGCTGCGTGCAGCTTTGAAGTGCAGCCGAAAGACGGCCGCATTCAGCTGCTGCCCTATGGTGAGTTTCGCGCGGTGGACGGCCGCCCGAATGATGTGCCGGCTTGGTTTTTAACTGAGGAAAACGGCAATGATGTCGTGGCTTTGGCCAATGCTTCGCGTAATCAGTTGGTGGTCGATTATGAGCACCAGACGCTTTATAAGGAAAAAAACGGCCAGCCCGCACCTGCCGCCGGTTGGATGCGCTGGCTGAATTTTACGCCTAAAGGCTTGTTCGCCGATGTCGAGTGGACGGATAAAGCGGCGGCTGCGATTGCGGCCAAGGAATACCGCTATGTCTCGGCGGTGTTTTCTTACGACAATAAAGGCTACGTCCGCAAAATCTACCATGCCGCGCTGACCAATTATCCTGCGTTGGACGGCATGGACGAGGTGTTGGCGGCTGCGTCGGCACAGTTTATCAAACCTGAAACGGAGCAAACCACGATGAAAGAGTTGTTGCAACAACTGCTCGGCCTGCCGCAGGCAGAGGAAGCCGAATTAACCGCAGCCCTGACTGCACTTTTGCAGGCCAAACCGAAAGACGTGGCTTTGTCTGCCGCTATCTTTAAAGATTTGGCCGATAAAGACGACAAAATCGCCGCGCTGTCTGCGCAAGGCGGCCAGCCTGATTTGACCCAATACGCG
This sequence comes from Neisseria sp. N95_16, assembly GCF_002551535.2. Lineage (NCBI taxonomy): Bacteria > Pseudomonadati > Pseudomonadota > Betaproteobacteria > Neisseriales > Neisseriaceae > Neisseria > Neisseria sp. N95_16. The sequence goes on along the minus strand of NZ_PDBT02000075.1, from coordinate 320 downwards.
CCGGTGTCGGTGGTATCCGAGCTGCAAAAACAAGTTGCCGCGCTGACTGCCGAACGTGAAGCGGATAAAGGCCAAGAGCTGATTACCGCTGCTTTGAGTGCAGGTAAATTGCTGCCGGCACAAAAAGAATGGGCCGAAGGCGTATTGAAACAGCCAAACGGCTTGGCATTTTTAACCGGCTTTATTCACAACGCGCAACCGGTGGCTGCGCTGACCGGCACGCAAACCGATGGCAAAGTACCTGAAAAGGTGGTCGCGTTGACGGCGGAAGAAGAACATGCCGCCAAAATGCTCGGTATGAGCCATGCCGAATTTATGAA
>NZ_PDBT02000074.1:0-12440 GCF_002551535.2 Neisseria sp. N95_16 | reverse complement strand
CCGCCGACCGAGAAAGACATTGGACTATGAGACACCGGGTGATCTGTTTTCAGCAGCCCTTGCCAATGGCATTTGAGCGTTGCACTTGAAATGCGAATGTAAGGCCGTCTGAAAAACATTTCTGCTTTTCAGACGGCCTTTGTTTATACGTTAACTTAAATCAAACCACTACCCTGCGCTTTTTGCTTAGCTTGACCAAATTCCAATTTACTCAATGCCGACAAATAAGCCTTAGCTGTTGCCACCAATACATCGGTATCCGCGCCTTGGCCGTTCACCACGCGATCACCGCGTTGCAAGCGAACCGATGTTTCGCCTTGGCTTTCCGTGCCTTGGGTCACGGCATTTACCGAATAAATCTGCAACGTCGCTTGGCTTTGCGCCACGCTTTCGATGGCTTTGAAAATCGCATCGACAGGACCTGAACCATTGGCCGTTGCGCGATGCTCGCTACCATTTACGCTGAACACGATTTCGGCAGTCGGCAATTCGCCGGTTTCGGTATGAATTTTTTGCGAAATAAATTTGTATTGCTCGGTCGCCAAGGTCATTTCGTCGGATACCAAAGCATGCAAATCTTCATCGAAAATTTCGCGTTTTTTATCAGCCAGCTCTTTAAAGCGGGCAAACGCGGCATTCAGCGCTTCTTCACTCTCCAATTCAATGCCCAATTCTTGCAGCTTGGTTTTGAAGGCATTGCGACCAGACAATTTACCCAAGCTCAAGCGGTTGGTTGACCAGCCTACCGATTCGGCCGACATGATTTCGTAGGTTTCACGGTGTTTCAACACACCGTCTTGGTGAATACCTGATTCGTGGGCAAACGCATTGGCGCCGACGATGGCTTTGTTTGGCTGCACCGGATAGCCGGTGACGGTCGAAACCAATTTGGAAGAAGGCACGATTTGCGTGGTGTCGATGCCGGTTTCCAAGCCGAACAAATCACTGCGTACTTTCAGCGCCATCACGATTTCTTCGATAGACGCATTGCCCGCGCGCTCGCCCAAGCCGTTGACGGTACATTCCACTTGACGCGCGCCGCCTTTCAATGCGGCCAATGAGTTGGCTACAGCCAAGCCCAAATCGTTGTGGCAGTGTGCCGACCAAACCACGCGGTCGCTGCCTGGGGTTTTGGCAATCAGTTCACGGAAAAATTCTTCAGTTTTGTAAGGAATCGAGTAGCCGACAGTATCCGGAATATTGATGGTGGTCGCACCGGCTTCAATTACCGCGCCACAAATTTCGGCCAAAAAGTCGATTTCGCTGCGCAATGCATCTTCACATGAAAATTCAACATCATCGGTGTATTCTTTGGCAATTTTCACGGCTTTTACTGCAGCTTCCACCACTTGCTTCGGCTTCATTTTCAGCTTGTATTCCATGTGGATCGGGCTGGTGGCAATGAAGGTGTGAATGCGCTTGTTTGGCGCCGGCGCAATCGCTTCACCGGCTTTGCGGATGTCGTTTTCAACTGCACGAGACAACGAACAAACCGTTGATTTGGTGATGATTTTGGCAATCGAATTTACCGCATCCCAGTCACCCGGGCTGGCAGCGGCAAAGCCGGCTTCAATCACATCAACACCCAATTTTTCCAATTGACGGGCAATGCGGATTTTCTCTTCTTTGGTCATCGCGGCGCCGGGTGATTGCTCGCCGTCACGCAGGGTGGTATCAAAAATAATTACGCGGTTTGTTTGTGTCATGTCATTTCTCTCCAGAGAATCTTGTTTTTTTAAAAAGCATTCAAGTCTAAGCGGCGGCCTTGTGCTTCGGCTAGGGCGGTTAATTTTTGCAATTGTGCCAAAGGCAATGAGCCTCGGGTGCGCCATTTATAGATGGCGGCAGTGGTTGCGGCATTTTCGGGATCGTGTTGCTTCAGCGCTTCGGCCAACGCGTTCACTCCGCCGAAATAAGCAACCAAGCGGTCGATGTCCAGTTGCATGATGTTCCTTGTCTAAAACTTTAGAAATTTTTTAGTTGAGTTGAAAAGCATTATACGCAAATTGGACAAAACGACAATAATTTTTTGCTAAAAACCGCATAAATATTTTTATGAAGCTAAATTTTTTATACATATTGTCTAATTTAATCATTATTAATGAGGCCGTCTGAAAAATATAGTACACTCTGCGATCTCTGCAAATATATGATTTACCATGAATTCGCTGATTCCCACTTCTCAACATACCGAAATCGAATGGCGCAACCAAAGCACGCAAAAGCCGCCGCAAAAAGCAGTTTATCTGCACGACGCCAATACCGACACGGTATTAAAAGCTGCCTACGAACACACCGCCACGGTTTGGACAGGCGATTTTCACCAAGCCAAACAAGTGTTGGCAGCCATGAAAAAGCGTGTACGCAAACCGGCTAAATCGAAGAAGACACCAGCAGATGTTCAGACGGTCTTTCATACCCACCGCATGCAGCAGGCGCAACAAAGTCGCGTAATCAATATGTTGGCAGTAGAAATCGGCGCAGGATTCACGCTCAACATTTCCCGCGCGCCCGACATCCGCCCTGCGCTGCTGGACGTGTTTGGCGAAGAAAACGACCATGCTTTTTTATTGCCGCTGAATCAGCTGCTCGGTTTTATCGGCGCGCATGAATGGCACAAAAAAGGCATTCATCTCGAAGCTTTAGGCGGCAAGATTCATGTGCCCTTTGGCGTATTTTCGCCTTTGCGCGGCGAATATTTAGACTTAATCGCCGCCGCACCACTCAACCCAAACGTTCAGACGGCCTTTGACATCGGCACAGGCTCAGGCGTGATTGCCGCCCTGTTGGCCAAACGCGGCATCGCCCACATCACCGCCACCGACACCAATCCCCAAGCCATCGCTTGCGCCACAAAAAATATTCGCAATCTTGGCTATGAACAGCAAGTTAACATTCAGGCGGTAAACCTGTTCCCTGAAGGGTGTGCCGATTTAATCGTCTGCAATCCGCCTTGGCTGCCCGCGAAACCCACTTCGACCATCGAAACCGCCTTATACGACCCCGAACACGGTATGCTCAAAGCGTTTCTCAACGGTGTGGGCAAACATTTAAACGAAAGCGGCGAAGCGTGGCTGATTATTTCCGACTTGGCTGAGCATTTACACCTGCGTCACGCCGACGATTTACGCACATGGTTTCAGACGGCCTCATTAGCAATCATCGATGTGCTGCACATCAAACCGCAACACAGTAAAGCCACCAATCCCAACGATCCGCTTGCTTTTGCCCGCCTGCAAGAAACCACTTTCCTCTACCGCTTGAAAGTGGCTTAAAACGCGCCATATACAGGCCGTCTGAACGTTTCAGACGGCCTATTTCATTTTTTAAGAAAGCAAGCATGAACACTGCTCTTATCCGCCCCGATATTGAAAACAGCCGCAGCTACCGCTTAAGCCGCCTGCTCAAGCGCTATCTTGATGATTATTATCTCGATGGCTTTATCGGGCTGTTCCCCGTGGCGGGCGATGTGTTCAGCCAAACATTTAATTTGGTGTTTGTGTATATTTCGCTGTTTAAAATCCGCTCGATTCCGCTCACGCTGGTGGTGATTTTCAACAGCCTGCTGGATTTGTTGATTGGTTTGATACCGGTATTAGGCACGATTTTGGATTTTTTCCACCGCTCTTACAAACGCAATTTCCTGCTGGTAGAAGGCTTCAGCCAAAACAATCCGCAGATTATCCGCAAAGTTCACGGACAAGCTATTTTTGCGGCGGTGGGTATTGTGGCCGTGGGTGCGGCTTGTGTTTGGCTGATTCAAAACCTGTTTATGCTGCTGGAACAAGGCTGGCAAATGTTGTTGAATTGGCTGTAAAACCTGCCTTACTGATACATCGGCACAACTTATAACCAAACACCATAAGATAAGCAAAATCGATTCTTTCCTATTTTTTCAGACGGCCTTTAACATGCCGACATTGCCAAAATAAGAAAGAACACAACATGAGCCATTATCCTATTTTTGCCGATTTGCACGGCCGCGCTGTTTTGCTGGCGGGGGCTGGCAAGGTTGCCGAGCGTAAGGCGGAAAGCCTGTTGAAAGCCGGTGCCGTTGTCCGCGTGGTGGCGCAAAAGCTGAATCCGGCTTTTCAAGCATGGAAAAGCGAAGACAGCATTACTTGGCTGGGCGGCGTGTTTCACGATTTTTATTTGGACGATGTGTTTTTGGCCGTTGCCGCTACTGATGACCACGGCTTTAACCAACGGATTTTCCAAGCGGCCGAAGCACGCGGCAAATTTTGCAATACGGTTGATACCGCCGACTTATGCTCGTATATCGTGCCGGCCATTATTGACCGTAGCCCGATTCAAATCGCCATTTCCAGCGGCGGCACTTCGCCTGTGTTGGCACGAAAATGGCGGCAAATCATCGAAACGCTGCTGCCGCTACACACCGGAAAAATGGCGGCCATCGCGGGCAAATGGCGTAGTCGCGTAAAAGAAAAAATCGACGGCACGGAACACCGCCGTCGCTTTTGGGAACATTTGTTCGACAGCCGCTTTAACGCGTTAACCGCACAAGGCAACCTCGAAGCCGCGGAAGCCGAATTATCCGCCCAGCTTGACGGCTACCAGCCTGCCAAAGGCGAAGTGGTCTTGGTTGGTGCGGGGCCGGGTGATGCCGGTTTGTTGACCATTCACGCTTTGCAGGCGATTCAGGCGGCGGATATTGTGTTGTATGATGCGTTGGTGTCAGATGAAATTCTGGGCATGGTGCGCAAGGATGCGGAAAAAATCAGCGTCGGCAAGCGCGCGGGCTGCCATCATGTACAGCAGGAAGAAACCAATCAATTGTTGGTGAAATACACCTTACAAGGTTTACGCGTGGTGCGTTTGAAAGGCGGCGACCCGTTTGTTTTCGGGCGCGGCGGCGAAGAAGCGCAAGTACTGCGTGCAGCCGGTGTGCCTTATCGCATTGTACCGGGCGTAACCGCTGCTTTGGGCGCGACGGCATATGCCGGCATTCCACTGACGCATCGTGACTGTGCGCAAAGTGCGCTGTTTGTTACCGGACACAGCAAACACGACGGCGACCAGCCTGATTGGCGCACTTTGGCATTAAGCCATCAAACTTTAGCAATTTATATGGGTACACTACGCGCTTCGGTGATTGCAGAAAAATTGGTTGAATACGGCCGCAGCGAAGATACGCCTGTTGCTATTATTTCCAACGGCACCCTGCCGAACCAATTGGTACAAACAGGCTGTTTGAAAGATTTACCGCAAATGGCAGAAAACGCGCCGCGCCCTGCTTTGATGATTATCGGCGAAGTGGCGGCATTGCGTGATGAATTGAAATGGTTTCAAGAAGGTTATGCTGCTTAATCGTTAATAAGTATAGCTCACAAATCAAAAAGGCCGTCTGAATTTTCAGACGGCCTTGTGTTTCATAGGGTTAGGCAGCAATTAATGCTGCCGTATGCCTATTATTTTTTCTTCTGCGCCGGCAAGTCGGTACAAATACCCAATGCCACTTCAGCAGCCATACCGATCGATTCACCCAAAGTCGGATGCGGATGGATGGTTTTGCCGATGTCTTCGGCATCACAGCCCATCTCGATAGCCAGACAGATTTCACCAATCATGTCGCCACCGTTTGGACCGACAATACCGCCACCAATAATTTTGCCGGTTTCGGCATCAAAAATCAGTTTGGTAAAGCCGTTGTCGCAGCCGTTGGCAATGGCACGACCAGAAGCCGCCCAAGGGAAGTTGGCTTTGGTGATTTTGCGGCCTTCTGCTTTGGCAGACAACTCGGTTACACCCACCCAAGCCACTTCAGGCGCAGTGTAGGCAACACCCGGAATCACGCGCGCATCGAAGAATGCTTTGTGACCGGCACAGTTTTCTGCGGCAACGTGGCCTTCGTGAACGGCTTTGTGCGCCAACATAGGCTGGCCGACAATATCACCAATCGCATAAATGTGCGGCACATTGGTACGCATTTGTTTGTCGACTTCGATAAAGCCGCGGTCGGTCACAGCCACACCGGCTTTTTCCGCACCAATCAGCTTACCGTTAGGTGCACGGCCTGCAGCGACCAACACAGCATCGTAGCGTTGCGGCTCTTTCGGTGCGTTTTCGCCTTCAAAAGTCACATACACGCCGTCTTCTTTAGGCTCGACAGCCACGGTTTTGGTGTTGATCATGATGTTGTCGAAACGGTATTCGTTGGCTTTTTGCCATACTTTGACCAAATCACGGTCGGCACCTTGCATCAAGCCGTCCATCATTTCAACCACGTCTAAGCGTGTGCCCAAAGTGCTGTATACCGTACCCATCTCCAAGCCGATGATACCGCCGCCGATAATCAACATTTTGCCCGGCACTTCTTTCAGCGCCAATGCGCCGGTTGAATCGAAAATGCGCGGATCTTCAGGGATAAACGGTAACTTGGTGACGCGGCTGCCCGCAGCGATGATACAGTTTTTGAACGCAACGGTTTTCTTCTCGCCGGTTTGCGTGGCTTGTTCGTATTCGTCGCTGGTGGTCAACGCCACTTCCATGTGGTTAGGACCAACGAATTGGCCTTCGCCTTGGATAATATCGACTTTACGACCTTTGGCCATGCCTTTCAGGCCGGTGGTTAAACGATTCACTACGCCTTCTTTGTAGCCGCGCAGCATGTCGATATCCAATTCTGGCTCAGGATATTTAATGCCGTTGGCTGCCAAGTGGCGCACTTCATCAATCACGGCTGCATTGTGCAGCAAAGCTTTTGATGGAATACAACCTACGTTCAGGCAGACACCGCCCAAGGTGCTGTAGCGCTCAACGATGGCTACTTTTAAGCCTTCGTCAGCAGCGGCAAATGCAGCTGAATAGCCGCCAGGGCCGCCGCCCAAAACGACTACATCGTATTCGGCATCAGCAGTACCGGCAAATTGCGCGGCTTGTGGTGCAGGCGCAGCTTGTTTCGGTGCTTCTTGTGCCGGCGCTTCGGCTTTAGGGGCTTCTGCTTTTGGTGTTTCCGCAGCTGCGCCTTCGGCCTCGATAACAGCAATCAAGCCGCCTTCGGAAATTTTATCGCCGACTTTGACTTTCACTTCTTTTACCACACCCGCAGCTTCAGCAGGCACATCCATGGTGGCCTTATCGGTTTCCAAGGTAATCAGCGTGTCTTCCAGCGCGATGGTGTCACCCGCTTTAATTTCCACGGCAATAATATCTACATTTTCGTGACCGCCGATGTCGGGCACTTTCAATTCGATTAAGCTCATTTTTAGCCTTTCTGGTTAGCCGTCTGAAAGATTTCAGACGGCATCAACATCATTCAAACTTAGCGTGTTGCGGCAAGCCTTGAAGCCCGCCGCACACTTCGCCGATTACAAACTAATGCGGCGGAAGTCTTTCAACAGGTTGGCCAAGAATACGGTGAAACGCATACCGGCCGCGCCGTCGATTACACGGTGGTCGAAAGACAGGCTCAATGGGCACATCAAACGCGGCTCGAATTCTTTACCGTTCCAAACCGGTTTCATTTGCGATTTGCACACACCCAAAATAGCCACTTCAGGCGCGTTCACAATCGGGGTAAAGCCGGTGCCACCGATACCGCCCAAGCTGGAAATGGTAAAGCATGCGCCTTGCATTTCTTGCGGTTTCAGCTTGCCTTCGCGGGCTTTTTTCGACAATTCGGTCAACTCTTGGCTGATTTGTTTCAGGCCTTTTTGATCCACATCTTTAATCACCGGTACAACCAAACCGTTTGGCGTATCGGCAGCAAAACCGATATTGAAGTAGTTTTTCAATACCAAGTTGTCGCCGTCTAAAGAAGCGTTGAATTCAGGGAATTGTTTCAAGGCTGCAACGGAAGCTTTGATGATGAAGGCCAAAGGCGACAATTTTACGCCTTCGCGTTCCCATTCTTTATTCAGCTGTTTGCGGAATTCTTCCAATTCGGTCATGTCCGCATCTTCATTTACGGTCACGTGTGGAATCACCACCCAGTTGCGCGACAGGTTTTGGCCTGAAATTTTCTTAATGCGCGACAACTCTTTGACTTCAATCGAACCGAATTTGCTGAAGTCCACTTTCGGCCATGGCAACAAGTCCAAACCACCGCCCAAAGATGCGCCGGCTGCAGCAGGAGCAGCTTTGCCCGCACCACCTTGCATGGCAGCTTTAACGAATGCTTTAATGTCGTCGCCAACGATACGGCCTTTCAAGCCAGTACCTTTTACTTGACCTAAGTCCACACCCAATTCACGCGCCAATTTACGCGCTGATGGGCCTGCGTGTGCTTTGGCAAAAGCGGCTTCATCAACCGGCGTACTGCCGAATGCGGCAACTGGTGCAGAAGCAGCAGGTGCAGCGGCTTTAGGGGCTTCTTGAGCAGGAGCCGGAGCAGCTTCAGCAGCTTTAGGTGCTTCAGCAGCAGGTGCAGGTGCGGCAGCAGCGCCACCGGCAACTTCAACTTCAATAATTGCCGAACCTTCAGATACTTTATCACCCACTTTAATCAACACGGATTTCACCACGCCGGCAGCGGTAGATGGCACATCCATGGTAGCTTTATCGGTTTCCAAGGTAATCAGCGTGTCGTCTTCGGCAACGGTGTCGCCGACTTTGATTTCAACGGCAATCACGTCAACATTTTCATGACCGCCGATATCCGGTACAGCCACAGTTACCGTGCCACCTGCAGCGGCAGGTGCAGCAGCTTGAGCCGGCGCAGCGGCAGGTGCTTCTGCTTTGGCTTCTTCAGCTTTAGGCGCTTCGGCAGCAGCCGGTTTTTCTTCAGCAGCTTCAGCACCGGTTTCCACCAGCAAAATCACGCCGCCTTCAGAAATTTTGTCGCCAACGCTGACTTTCACTTCTTTCACCACGCCTGCGGCATCGGCAGGTACGTCCATGGTGGCTTTGTCGGTTTCCAAAGTAATCAGGGTATCGTCAACCGCGATGGTGTCGCCGGCTTTGACTTCTACGGCGATAATGTCCACGTTTTCGTGACCACCGATATCGGGTACTTTAATTTCTACGATTTGACTCATCGTTTTATTCCTTAGTTGTGCTGCAACGTTTATCGTCGCAGTAAGGTTTTTTGAAACAGATACGTTTGTTTTCAGACGGCCTTTATTTTGTAAGGCCGTCTGAAACATCAGCCTTGCATGTTTAACGCTTGATTTTGAATAAGAATAACATTCAAAATCTGTTTTCAGACGGCCTGTTTATCACGAGGCCGTCTGAAACGTTTTAGCGTTCCCAGCTTGGTGCGGTATCAGTGGCGATACCGTATTTCTCAATGGCTTGTTGTACGGTTTCTTTGCTTACTTTACCTTCATCGGCCAAGGCAGCCAAAGCGGTAACGGCTACGTTGTAGCGGTCAACTTCAAAGAAGCGGCGCAGATTTGCACGGCTGTCGGAACGGCCGAAACCGTCGGTACCCAACACGTGGAAATCGTTTGGAATGTAGGCGCGGATGCGTTCTGCAAAGCTGCGGATGTAGTCGGTAGCAGCAACGACCGGGCCTTCATGGCCTTTCAATTGTTGCGCCACAAACGGCAACTTAGCTTCCTCCAACGGATGCAGACGGTTGTAACGTTCTACTTCCATGGCATCGCGGTGCAATTCGTTGAATGAAGGACAAGACCACACGTTGGCTTCCACGCCGAAATCTTCTTTCAGCAATTTCGCGCCGGCCATCACTTCTTGCAAAATGGTGCCCGAACCCATCAATTGAACTTTCTTGTCAGATTTGCCGCCTTCTTCCAGCAAGTACATACCTTTCAAGATTTCTTGCTCAATGCCTTTACGTTGTGGCAAGGCCGGGTGGGTGTAGTTTTCATTCATCAAAGTCAGGTAGTAGAACACGTCTTCGTTTTCTACATACATGCGGCGCAATGCATCTTGAATAATAACCGCCAATTCGTATTGGAAAGTCGGATCGTAAGATACACAGTTTGGAATCAGATCAGCTTGAATTTGGCTGTGACCGTCTTCGTGTTGCAAGCCTTCACCGTTCAAGGTTGTACGACCGGCAGTACCGCCCAACAAGAAACCGCGTGCGTGCATGTCACCTGCTGCCCATGCCAAGTCGCCAACGCGTTGGAAACCGAACATTGAGTAGTAGATGTAGAACGGAATCATGGCATAGCGGCTGTTGGCGTATGATGTTGCCGCAGCAATCCAGTCGGCCATTGCGCCCGGCTCATTAATACCTTCTTGCAGAATTTGACCGTCAACTGATTCTTTATAAAACATCAATTGGTCTTTATCTTGCGGAGTGTATTGTTGGCCTTTAGGATTCCAAATACCGTATTGGCGGAACATGCCTTCCATACCAAAGGTACGACTTTCATCCGGCACGATCGGCACAATACGTTTACCAATTTGCTTGTCTTTCAACAAAGTTGACAAGATGCGGACAAACGCCATAGTGGTCGAGAACTCACGATCGCCGCTTGATTGCAATTGACCGTCAAATGCGCTCAATTCAGGAATCGGCAAGGCTTCGTTGTTCGGGTTGCGTTGCGGCAGGTAACCACCCAAGGCGTTACGGCGTTCGCGCAAGTATTTCATTTCTTCGCTGTCTTCGGCAAAGCGGTAGTATGGCAAGTCACCGCTGTCGATTTGCTCGTCAGTAACATCGATGCCGAAACGGTCGCGGAATTGTTTCAGCGATTTTACGTCCATTTTTTTGGCTTGGTGGGCAACGTTTTGACCTTCACCTGAAGCACCCATGCCGTAACCTTTAATGGTTTTTGCCAAAATCACAGTCGGACGACCACCGGCATTGTTTACCGCTTCATGGTAAGCTGCATACACTTTGTGTGGGTCGTGACCACCGCGGTTCAATGCCCAAACTTCTTCGTCAGACATATTGGCAACCAAGGCTTTCAATTCAGGCGTATTGAAGAAATGCTCGCGCACATACGCACCGTCTTTAGATTTGTAGGTTTGGTAGTCACCGTCCAACACCTCTTCCATGCGTTGTTTCAAGGCATTATTGGTATCGCGCGCTAACAAGGCATCCCATTTACTGCCCCAAATCACTTTTAATACGTTCCAACCGGCTCCGCGGAAGTTGCCTTCCAATTCTTGGATGATTTTGCCGTTACCGCGTACCGGGCCGTCCAAGCGTTGCAAGTTACAGTTGATGACGAAAATCAAGTTGTCCAAACCTTCGCGGGCAGCCAATGCAATCGCACCTTGAGATTCCGGTTCGTCCATTTCACCGTCGCCACAGAATACCCAAACTTTACGGCCTTTGGTTTTGCTCAAGCCGCGTGAATCCAAGTATTTCAAGAAACGTGCTTGGTAAATCGCCATCAACGGACCCAAGCCCATTGATACGGTTGGGAATTGCCAGAAATCAGGCATCAAGTGTGGGTGTGGGTAAGAAGGAATACCTTTACCGTCCACTTCTTGACGGAAGTTGTCCAGTTGTTCTTGAGTCAAGCGACCTTCAACGAATGCGCGGGCATAAATACCTGGCGCAGCGTGACCTTGGAAGAACACCAAATCGCCTTCTTCACCTTCACCTTTAGCGCGCCAGAAGTGGTTGAAACCGACGTCATACAGCGTAGCAGCCGATTGGAAAGATGCGATATGACCACCCAATTCCAAATCTTTTTTACCTGCACGCAACACCATGGCAGCTGCATTCCAACGAATCGCAGAGCGGATGCGGTGTTCCAATTCGTGGTTACCCGGAGATTTCTGCTCTTTACCCACAGGAATGGTGTTCAAGTACGCAGTGGTGGCATCAAACGGCATGTGAACGCCGCGACGACGGGTGTATTTCACCAAATTTTCCAGCAGGAAGTGGGCGCGTTCGGTACCTTCAGTTTCTAAAACCGAGCTTAATGCATCCAACCATTCCTGTGTTTCAATCGGATCTACATCGTGCAATTGAGTGGACATATCAGTATCCTTATATTGGGTTACAAACACCGACTTCGAAAGCATTCTTTCGAGTCGATTCGTATATTTTCAATTTAGAAAATTTAGTTTTCTAAATTGAATATTTAAGCGAAACATATGACGGTTTTCCCGCCAAAACATCTGATTTACAGGTAAAATTTACCAATGCTGCTTGATGACAGCATTTGTCACAATTACCCTACTTAAAAAGACGACTTAAATCCTATCAGTATTTATTCCGACTGGCAAACCAATCGGATGAATTATTCAATAAAAATCAAATTTTTTCGGCCTAAATTTTTGTGCAATTTTCCAGAAAATTCATATTCGAAATAAATCGAATATTTTATTTTCGTATTGAGCGTCATTACCACCATTTAAGAAAAAGAGTATCTTCGCTTTAACTTTCGTTTTCTAAGCAAAAAAGCGTAAAGATTTAAATAGGTAAAATTCTCATTTGCATTTTAAATACATGGGTATACGGATTTAATGGTTGATGGGTCACCTTCACCCCATCAATCTGATACCACCCTCAGATGGTTGATAGATCGACTCCGTAGTTGAGTTCCTCT
>NZ_PDBT02000073.1:0-12994 GCF_002551535.2 Neisseria sp. N95_16 | reverse complement strand
TGCCTGCGGTGATGGTGGTGTTGGCGTTGGCTTTTTCTGCTAATGCGTTTGCAATTGCACGATACATTTGGTTTGGCACTGCCCCATTAACTTTGGCGTTCAATCCAGTAATCAAACCAACAATTTCGCCTTGCACTGCATTAAGCCAATCAGCAGTTACTACCGTACCCAACACATCACGGCCGTTACCGTCGACAAACCGTTTATCGGGCGTGTTGATTTCTTTCATTTTGTTGCTCCATAGCTAAAGCCAACCCAAGTATGAGCAGGTTTTAAGTCTTTAAAAACAGTCTCTATCACATCGTCAGAATATTCGGTTAGGCGGCTGCCTGCTACACTGCCACCCGCACGAAAACGCCAAATATTTTGACTCTCCTTCTGTACATGGACACGCCAAGTCCAAATAATATCCTCAGGGGCAACAGCATCGCCTGCACGATTGATACCGGCACGAAAGGGTTGAGGCTCTTCAATTTCAATACGGTATCCGGCGGCCGCGGCCAATTGTATAAAATAGGGTATTGATAATCCGCCAACCGCATTAATTTTAGATACAACCCTGGCTACTCGTTGCTGATAATTTTTGCCGACACCATCAATATCCAGGAGACGCTCCCAAGCAACCAGCAAGGGCCCTGCCAGAAGAGGGGTAATGCTTGCTGATGCATTATCTGCCAACCGCGATACCTGATCTAAAACCCCTCCGTCAATTTTTGCCTGTGCTCTATGGCGATTTGTATTGCGCGCATAGGACACAGGGGGCAACAACCCCAACAAAACCTTTTGGTAATCCATTATTTAAATTTCCGTGACATTTATTTCACCTAAAAAAAACCAATCCATACGGTTACTGATATCGATAATAAGGTTGTTAGTGGGAGAGGTAATGCGGCGATCGGCAATGCCATTAATATTGCTAATGACCGCTTCTATCTTAGACAAAACAAGCTCTTCCCCCGGAGCCAACCCTGCGAAATAGCTTGTTAATGACTCCCGAATGCGTTGTTTCGCCTCAATAATATCGATACCGCTAAGCCGCACCCCTACCACCACCGGCACACTGATGATAGATGGCTTCATGACCAGGACACTTTTGGCTGTGACAGGCCGCATTTTGTCAATATAGGTTTGTGTATTTTTGACGATTTCGTCACTTGGCAAACCTCCTTCCGTAGTAATAACGACATCAACCGTGCCCAGGCCCCGCCGGAGTGGGTAAATATAAGCACTTTCTACCCCGTCTACCTGTTCTGCCCAGTCTTTATAGTCATGTATGTTTCCGCCGGTAGGCGGATGCCGGATGATTCTGAGCAATCGCTTCAGCAATGACGCATCGTTTTCGGCATCGGTGCCGCCTTCGGCATTAACCACACAATCACTTGGCACACCCGCAGGCGCAGCCATAAATTGCGCTTGGCCTTTTGAAACATTGGTATTCAGGCCTTTGTCTACCGCCTTAACTGCCACACGATAATGGCCGTCCGGCTGCACAATAGTCTGCTCGGTCGTAACAAAAAAACGCTCGTCCTGCTTGATTTGCAAACCAACATCAATCACAGCACCTGACAACGCGCCGCTGCCTGTCGCATATCCGGCAGAGCCGGTTGGATTTCGGCGGCGGATACCGCGTAAATTGGCGTGGCGTTCCAGATATTCACTATCTGCCGTGTCCGGAAAAATTTGACGCGTAATCCATGCCTGATGGGCATATTGGCCAACGGCCACGCTGGCCAAACGGCTGGCGTGGACAAAATGGTCGCTGTCGCTGCTGATATCGGCAGTTGGGTCTAAGGATTGTGTGTCGCGCAAAATACTGTCGCGGATTTCCTCAAAAGTCGGAATCTGAAACATCTTTAAAACCTTTTTAAATAACCGGCACGCCGTGGCGGTAATCAAAACCACCGGCCACCGTCTCCACTCTGATATTCAGATACAGCATGCCGTTGTGTGGCTGTTCTGCCGTCACCTCAATGCGTTCGGCACGGCCGTCATCCACAATCGGCTGCAAGGCTTCTTCCGCATATTGCTTGGCTAACAAGCCCACGCGCTCAAGGTCTTTTTCACGCTCGAGCAAATGCAGCAAAGAGCCGATGTTTTTATCCGCCCACCAACTGCCCAAAGGCGTTTTCAGACGGATATAAACCGCGTTTTTCAAGCTGTCGATGGTGCGGCCGGTATAGTCACCGGTTAGCGTGTCGAGTTCTTTATCCATGCTGCCATTTTATTCATCACAAATAAGCACATAGAGCAAAGGCCTTTCAACCCTGCACGCGCAAAAAGGCCGCCTGAAACCAGATATTAAGCATTACTTAAATACTGGTTTTCAGACGGCCTTTAACAACGGTTTAAACCACTTCGCCTGTTGTCGCACCATTGGTTTCGGTGTGTTTATGACCACTGCCCACATCTTTACCGTTGTTGGTCAACGCACCGGTGGTATTCAAATCGCCGACCATCTCCACATTGCCGGTAAATTTTGCGCCGCTGCCGCCTTGCACGGCCATGCCGCCGTTGCCGTTGATTTGGCCTGCGGCCGTTACCTGCTGCGTTGCACTCAGGTTGGGTGTGTCAAACGCTGCGCCACTACTGGCCGACACCTGATAGCTTTTGCAGTTGACTTTATAGACATCGCAATCCGCTTCAATAATCCGCCCTTGCTTAATCACGATTTTGGCTCCTTCGCTGCTGTAAATCGCGGTTTCCCCGGGCTTTAAATTCTTAACCCGAAAACTGCCATGCTCAGTGGCGACAATCACACCATGCGATGTCGCACCGCCCAGCGGAATCACGATGGCTTCCGTTCCCTCCGGTGGGGCACTGGTAAAGCCAAACTCTTGCAACTGCTCCAAATCTTGCAGCGTTTCATCGGCCAAACCGCTCAACTGCACACGTTGCACCGGCTCAGACGACACCACCAGTGTAATTTTGCCGCGAAAGGCCGCGCGCACCACATCACCCACTTCACGCGCCGTCTGCCCGACACGTTTTGCCATTTTTGCCAAACTCATTCAAATACCGCCACGCCGCTTAATTTAGATTTCGACTTAGCTGCTTTGCGCCGCGTTGTGTGGGCTTTGCGCGTTTGCGTGCGCTTATTCGCAGCCGCCTGTTTACTTTTATCGCTCACGCCTTTTTTCTTACCCTTACGGGCACGAGCTTTTTCCGCTTTGGCCTGATAAGCATCCGGTGTCCACACGCCATCTTCTTTAAGGCGCAACTCGGTAATCGTGCCATCCATGCGGCTCAAGCCGAAGCGTCGACCCATCAAGAAAAACACTGCATCAATGCCTTCCTCTTCATCAATCACATGCACACGTTGCCCGGGCTGCCACAACACACCGCTTTGCGTTTTGTGGTCGCCCACCGTAATGGTCAGCGTGAATCCCTCCAGCCGCCAATCCGACAACTGCTTTTTGGCTTGCTTTTGCAAAGCAGCCAAATTTTCCGCATCGTGGATAACCACCGTTTTCGGCTTGTGCAGGCTCATGCTCGGGTCTTTATGCACCCACTTCAAATCATGCTTGCTGCTGTCGCCGCGTTTGGCATGGCTTTGCCCCAAAAAAGTGACCTCCGAATATCGGTTTTCCACGCCGCGCTCAATATTGAGCTGCTGCACATTGCGCCGTTTATCGTCACGGCTCCAGCACAAGGTTGCCACCGGCTCGCTGCTGTAATCCGCACCACCCACAACCAACACGCCATCCGGCGTAAACCAAGGGTGCAGCCCGACCGAGTTGGCAATATGCGTCAACGCCTGCCATACCGTTTCACCGGGCTCGATATCGATTTTATCCAGCGTCTCGTTTTTCTCGGCACGCAGCTCCACCTTGGCAATCTGCGGCCACGGTTCGACCAGCTTTTTCGCCGCCGCCAACACCGTCATGCCTTTAACATTCAGCTGCGGCGCAGAGCAATCGACCAACAAGCCGGCCAAATCCCGACCCGACAAGCGCAAATCACGGCGACCCTTGCTTTTATCATCGCTCTGATTGTCGATAATCCCCGTCATTACGACCTGTTCATTAATCAACACTTCGCAGCTTTCGCCCGACAAATCCGGAATCTCGGTTGCGCCATAATGCAGCCCGACCGTCAAATCAAAGGCATCGGCAGGAATCAGAAAATCACTGTCGATACTGTAAGATTCCCAGTCGCGGTGCTCTTGGTCGCCGACACGAATGGCAATAGTGTTTTGATAACTGTTATTTTGCATAAGCATTCACCAACGTATTGCGCCGGATAAAGGCAGGGTGGGTAATATGCGGATTGAGCCGCACCAACTCATCCGCACGGCCGATATCGGCATAAAACGCAAACGCAATTTGATGAATGGTGCCGTCTAAAGGTGCACGGCGCACAACCAGCGGCGGTTTCTGATTGATGGCCGCCATCACCAACGCATTCAGACGGCCTGCCGTTTCGCGCAAGGCTTCTACCGTTTGATGACATGCGCTATACACCGATTCAGCCGATACCTGTTCAGCCAAAGCCTGTTTTTCCACCTCACGCAGTGTATTAATTGTTTCCTGAATACGGTGCCGCACCGCGCGGTTAATCTGCATTAAATCAGGCGCACTCATGTCTTCACCATAGTCTTCAACCATTTCCGAGGCCATTTCAACCAGCGCACCTGTTACCCACAATGCCAATACCAGCCGCAACGGCTGCAACTGCTTATCGGTCAGGCGGGTTAAATCTGACACCGCATTGCCGTGACGATCTTGCCGCAAACGATTGGGCACAGCCAACACCGATTCCGCCGTCTCCACCGCCTCATCAAAACGTTGGCGCACCGATAAACCACCGCTTTGCACATCCAAAACCGCACCGGCATCCGCCGCCTGACGCAAACCTGCCTCAATCAACTCATCCAATTGCTCAACTGCTGTTTTCGAGGCCGTCTGAAACATGCTTTGACTATAACTGCCACCTTTAAACGGCCAGCCGATGTCATCAAAGCCAAACAGCGAGCGTATCGCCGCAAAAGAGCCGGCCAAGCCACTGTAAATCCCCAATGCGCTGCCCCATAAATCCGATAAGCCGCCTTTAACCGCCAACACCGAATCAATAAAGCCCTCAGCCATGCTGCGGTAGGTGTCGATACGCGCAATCAGCCGTTCCAGCGCCATCAAAAACGAGTTTTCAAACACCAAAATCGGCTGCGCTTCCGTGCCTTCACGAAACGTAATATCAATCGCCGCCCAATCCACATTGTCGGCCTCATGGCGGTAGCTCCAACTGGCCGGCACCATATTGTGCATACGCCCCCAAACAGGATGCACCAGCACGCCGCCGCCACTTTCTTCCAACGCCTCCAACAGCTTCAACAAACGGCTCGAATACTGCCGACCGAAAAACACCGCACTGATATTGACCTCGCGGCCGGTGTTGCCCATGTCTTCCAAATCCACGCCCGACACAAACGGGCGCGCGTGTTCGGCCAACGCCTTGCCGTTGCGCTCTTCAATATGCTCAATATCAAACGGCACGCCTTTAAACGATGCCTCTTGTAAAACTGTATGCCAGCCGCTCATTGACCCGCTCCTCGGCCAAACATGGCCACCTGATAACGCGATACCTCATTGGCAATCACGCGGCCGTCAAGATTGACCGACATATTATTGGTAATCGTCGGATTCACCGCCGCCAAGGCCGCCGATATTTGGTCAATACGCGCACCGACTGCCTCCGCATTCGCCTGTACTGCTGCCGTGTATTCGCCCGTTTGTTGTAAAATCGATGCCTGATAAGTGGCCGTTTGCTGAGTAATTACCGGAGACAGCTTTTCAGGGGGCTCAGTAGGTACAGGCGGCATAGTTGCCGCAGGGGGCGGAGTTGGCGTTTGTGCTGCCTGTGGTACGGGTGGTTTTTCGCGCACCGCATCCGTTACCGCAGCATGAATCAAACCACCCACGCCACCAATAGCCGCACCCACAGCCGTACCGATGACCGGAATCACTGAGCCAACGGCAGCTCCCAGCATGGCACCGCCTGCCGCCGATTGCGCATAACCGGCACCGCGACTATCCAAACCACCTTCGAAAAAGCGTTTATTCTCGTTGCGGTTAATCCGTTGATGAGCATCCCCCAACAGACCACCGCCAGCACCGGCTACCGGCAGCGCAACCGCACCCACTGCACCTAAACCGCCTTTTAATAAGCCACCCAGCCCACCTTTCAACAAGCCACCCGCGCCGCCCATGCCGCCAATATTCAGCAAAGACATCACGCCCAGCGCACCGGCCGCAGCCGTGGCCGCAGCCGTTAAGGTTTGCATAGCAAGCGTGGCGTTCGGGTATTCCGCAGTCAGTTGTTTCAGTGCGGTTTCGGCTTCAACGGCGGCAGATACATCTTGTTTTAACAGGGCTTCGGCTTCGGCTTTTTCCTGCTGGAATGCGGCCGAGCTTTGCAATACTTGGTTTTTCTTATCAACCAAACTGGCTGCATCTTCCAAGCCCATCAGGTCTTGCATATATCCTTCTACCTGTGCCATATCTGATGCCGCCAACAGACCACCTTTGGCTTGGATATCAGGCAATAAGCTGGATAACACAACGCCTTTCATGATGTTCATTTGGCTTTCGGCAGTTTTATCGCCTGCGTCTGCTCGTTTTTTATAGGCTTGATATTCGGCATCTTTTTCCAGCATGGTATTGGCCAAGCGCGCTAAAACTTGCACCGCACTCTCACCGTTTTCCCTGCCTTTTAAAACCGAAGCCTGCCAATCGATACCTTGTCCGGGCGCATTGGGGTTGGCCATTTTGGATAACCGTTTAATCGTATCGGCAGACAACGTTTTTTCCAGCAGATTGCGTACATTGTTTGCCGCTTCGCTATTCGAGCCTGCCTTATTGGCCGCCGATTGCAACGTTGAAAGCAGGAAACCAAAACCCTGCAAACCATCCATACCGGCTGCCTTCGCTGCAGGCAACAGGGCCGGCAATTCTCGAACCATATCCGCAATTTCAAAGTTACCCTGCATACCCGATTTCATGGCGTATTCAAAGGCCTTACCCAAATCGTTGCCTTTAAAGCCGAAATCACTCAATACCTTCATCAATCTGGCAGTATCTTCGGGATTGTATTCGCCCACTTTTTCAGCACCCGCAATCATGGCTTTATGCGATGAATGTGCATTGCTTTTTACCTCGTCGTAGCTCATGCCGTTGGCCATCATACTGTTGACCAAATTCAGCGCGGCATCAGCATTGCCACCGTTGGCCTGCACCAATTCCAGCGCAAGGGCTTTGATGTCTGCCTTGCCTTGCGTGGCAATCCATTCAGCAGATTTGCTGTTGTCTTCGCCATAAGCCTGCCACGCCACTTGCGTGATATTTGCGTCTAATTGCTTGGCGTTGTTCATGGCCGGTTGCAGCACACCATAAGCCGCCATGCCACCCGCCAACATTGCACCGCCGACCGCCATACCTTTGCCAAACTTAGACTGCAAACCGAGCCCTTGATGGAGTTCGGCATTTAATTCGCGAATCTTATTGCGCGTGGCTACTGCCGCACGTTGTAAATCATTCTGTGAAGCGGTACCGCTACGCGCTAAACGACGGAAAGAAGCTTCAGTCTGTAAAATTTCACGGCGGATGGCACGCTCAGAGCGAATGCCGGCAGCCTCATAAGGCTTATTGGCACGCGCCAATTGCTGACGGCTTAATGCCGCGCGCGCAAGTTGTCGCTCGGTATCCTGCAATAAACGGACTGCACCGTTGTCTTTACCTGTTAGTGATAACACCAGATTCATGTTTCCGGCAGCCATAAAAAAGCCCTTAAACTTAAATTAACTCAAGGTCAATTATCGTTTAAAGGCTTGCCAAATCGGGATATAAGGCTTTTCAATCCTACTGCTGCAAAAAAGCCGTCTGAGAACAGTTTAACAGCTGTTTCAGACGGCCTTTTCATTCCGGCTTCTTCCGCCGCTGCGAAATAATCACATCACCACCGCTCTCAGGCTTAACCCCCAAGCTCAGCAATACATCATCCGCCCACGCGGCGGCTTCTGCATGGCTCATGGCGGCGACTTCGGCGGCGGTCAATCCGGCTTTCGCCATTAAGATGACGCTGCGGCGGTAGCTTCGGTGGACGTGTCGGTAGTCGTAGGGGTCTCGTCGGCCGCTGCGGTGGGTTTTGGGTTCACCGAAGCGGCGGCGGATTTTGCACGCAAATCGTCCATTGCGGCCATGATCAGGCGGTAATCTTCGCCGACTAGATTATCCATCAGGTAATCGACCGTCAAGGCTTCAGACGGCAAACCGTCAATGCTGACTTGTTGTGTCCAATACGCCAATGTCAGCGCAACCGATAACGCGCTTTCGGTGAGCTCTTTACCCTCGGCATAATCGTCAAACGCCGCCAGCGCATTCAATTCACCGCCGATGGTCAAGGGGCGGCAAACGGCGTTTTTACACACTTCGCCGTCATGCGGCAAACCCCAAATCAAGGTTAAAGGCTGCTTCATGGTTTATTCCTGAATTTTATGCAACGCCTGCATCTCAATGTCGATACGCGCTTCATTGTCGGCTTCGTATTGCTCTGAAATTTCCACGGTAAAGCAGTCGAGATAAGACGTGCGGCGGTCTTCTTTGTTAATCGGGTAAATCGTGATTTTGGCCTTGGTGATGTTTGCCCAGTCGATTTTCGTGCCATCAATCGGAATGGCCGCCGTTACCGACAATTTATGCTCAGTAATGCCGTCGGCGTAGCCCAATACACGGCCTTTGCGGTTCATCGTTTTGACCGGTTTGCGGCCGGTGGTGGTTTGCGGCTTCAGGCTGACGATGTCGATTTCCGCACCGTTGACTTCCATCACAATCGCGCCTGCGTAAGTAGCGTCGCTCATGCTGTTTCCTTTTTCGTTGTTTCAGACGCCTTTAAAGCGGCTTTAAAGGCCGTCTGAACAGGGTTTACAAAATCAAATCAATGCGACCGGCGAAAACGTGCAAGCCGTTGACCACATCAGCCGGAATCACTGCATTCAGACGGTTCGGGTCGTTTTCGGCGCGCACCATCTGCAATTTGCCTTTATTGGCTTCGGCGTTTTCGATGATTTCTGCGTCTTCCAGCTTAATCAACACGTCCAGCACTTCCGATTTCACTTTAGGCACCAAGGTATCCGACAGTTTGGCGCGTGGGAAACGCAGCGCAATACGCTCTTTCACAGCTTTGCGTGTGTAGTCGAGCGTGCGGATGGTGGTGATGTCCAGCAGGCTCGGGTCGTCCACATCGGCGGCCGACTTGGTGTAGGTCGACACCGCGCGCATAATCTGCACCTTGTTGTTGACCACGGTCAGCGGAGTCATGCCGTTGAACAGGGCGTTGTTGCACTCGGTAAACAGCGGCCAATCGGCATCCGGTGTCACGGTCAAGTCGTGTACTTCCAGCGTATTGAGTGGTTTGGCCGGGTCTTGCTCGGCGGCCAGTTGCGCCGCATAGCCTGCCGCAATCAACGCATTACCTTCAATCGCGCCTTTGTACCAAGCGCAAGTCACACGGCCGTCATTGAGTTTGGCGGCAAAGGCAATACCGGTGGCCAACGTGCCGCGCCAACCAAAGACACCAATACTGCCGCGCTGCTCAATGGCATTGGATACATCGGTCAAATGGGTGCTCAAGGCCTTGGCATTGGCATCATCCACAAACGGGCAGACAATCACATGGTAGTGTTTACCGGCCACCACAGTCAGGGCTTCGCTAATATCGGCATTTTTCTGGCCATTCGCCAACGCCGTTACATTGAAGCTCAAACCGGCCGCACCGGAATGTACCGATACGGTAATTTCATTGCCGATTTCGCCTTTGTTTTTGGCGGTTAGGCTCACCGTTGCGCCCAAGCCGCCGCCCGTTACCAAGCAGGCAGGCGAAGCAGCAAGTTTGGCGCGCAGCTTGTCGGCTACGGATTCAGCAGTGGCACCGGCGGTAACCGCAATACTGTACTCCACACCGCCAATCACCAAATCCACCGCACCGGCGGTTGTCGCCTCACCCGATACCGCCACGCTGCCAACCGCCGCCACACCGGCTTCATGGTCAGGCACACCGATAACGGTCACATCCAAATAGGCATTATTGCTGAATACCTGTTTGACCATCGCTTGCGCCCAAGAGCCTTGGCCAAACAGCTCGCCTGCCTGTGCATCGCTATACAGTTGCACCGGCGTGCGTTCAGGCTGTTTGCCGTCAGCCAACATCGGGCCGATAATCAGCAGCTTTTGCGGATTCTGCGGCAAACCCTGCACGACAGTGCGGGTGTTGAACTCGATGTATTGGCCGGGTACGCGCACTGCGCCCGGAATCGTATCGAAAGAGATTTCTTCAGCCATTATTCAGCACCTTTTTTCTTGGCGGTTTTCAGGTCGGCCGCAAGGCCGTCTGAAACCTGAATCAAATCACCCTCGGCAATCAGGCGGCGGTAGTAGAGCGCATTGTCCACTTCCACCGGCGTATCGCCGATGTATTCGTAAGGGTTGTGCGCCATTGGCACACGCAAGCCGTCGGCGGCTTTGACTTTAATCTTGTTCATCGGATTTCCTTAAATCAAAGTGATGCGGCAGTTTTGCACCGCTGGTCGGGTCAATAATCAGGCCGTCCATGATTTCAAACGGCGCATAAGGCTCGGAAAGCTCGCCTTTGTATTTGGTAAACAGATAATCGCGGTCAGCAGGATCGTGTGTCTCTTCGGGGAAACGGCCGTTTTCCAAGGCCACGCTGTCCCAATTCAATTGGTATTCCACCGCATAAATCGATACGGCCGCATTGCTCACCAACACATGATTGGCAATCGGGCGCACCGCCTTGGGAATCAGACCGCGTGAATCATTACCGGCCACACGCTGCCCGTCGAGCAGACGGCGTACGGCGGTAATCAAATCGTTGCTGCCAATTTCGCGGCGGTCGATACCGCCTTGGCGCAAGGCCTGCTCATTACGCAGCGAGCGCGTAGCGCACATCACCACAAATTCGCCGATATTTCGATAACGAAAATTACCGCTGTCGGCCTTTTCCGTTTTGCAGCCGCCGAATGTTACCCACACCGCAGGCAGGGTATTGATTTGGCCGGCCAAATCGTCAGCCTCGCCGTTGTAGCTTTTTACACTGCGCACCATTTGCCCCAAACCGCGTGTCAGGCGGTCGGTTATCGCTTGCTCAATCTGTGTGATCACGGGTAAAAATCCTGTTTTTCGCGTTCACAAACACAATACCGTCTGCATCTGTTTCAATTTCCGCGCCATCATCATCGATGCCAAGCTGCAATTCGCCTTTGGCCAAAGCACGCAACAAATCCAGCACATCGATTTTGTAGCGATTGCGGATTTCTTCCGTAATCAAGACACCATTGGCAGCGGTCAGCCGATAGCGGGCAATGTCGCAACACAGTCGCACCAATATGGGCGGCGTTTCAGCAAATGGCCGTTTGAAGCGGCCGAGATAGGCATCGATTTCCGCTGTTGCGTCATCCAACGCCACCAACGCTACATCATCATCAATCAAGCCGTCTTGGTTGCGGTCGGTCATCTGAATCACTTCCAAATCACCAAATCGCGCCACCATATCGGCAATGCCCGCATAAGCCATTAATTGACCTCTTCGCGTTGCAAGGCAGGCTCGTCAACAATGCGCTGCCACGCTGTTTCACCGACTTCGGCACGTTTCACCACTTGCCATTGGTCGGTAAACAGCACACCGCCGCGCCACAGCTCTTTGCCTTTGGCCGCACGCACGCGCAGGGCTTCGCGGCTGTCGGTTGCCGTATCGGCCTTTACGGATTGGCCGCGCAGTGCAGCCAACTCACGCGCCAAGGCTTCTTTGCCGTCTTCGGCTTCGGCCAGTTTGGCGGTCAGGTCTTCGATTTCGGCACGCGCGGCAGCCAGTTCGGCCTGTGCTTCGTCCAGCTTTTGCTGCAAAACCGCTTCCACGCCCAAGTCTTCAGGTTTGGTTTCTGCCGTTGCAGCAACATTCACTTCTTTTTTAACGTTTTTTGTCATCGCAGACTCCCTTTTCAGACGGCCTTTAAAACCTGATTAAAGGCCGTCTGAAATCAGTTGAAAGTTACAGGTGTACCGAAACGTGCAGCTTCAGGCGGCCTTTGAAGGTGTTGGTCGTACCGTTGATTTTGTCGGCTTCCAACAGTTCGCGTGCCGTGCCTTCCAGCTCCGGCGGAACCACCAGCAGGCCCGGCTTCACATCGAGCTTGTAGCCGCCGTTGGCTTCCAAACGCTGCATCTTCACGATGATTTTTTCCAAGTTTGCCTTGTTCAAGGCCGTTTTCTCGGCCATGTGCGCCAGTTGCCACAGGCCGAAACCGGCAGCGCAGCGGCGGCGCGAACCATAGAGGTACACGTCTTCCATAAACACTTTGTCCGATTTGGCTGGGTCGAACTTGGTTTCAAATTCCGGCTCGGTGCGGCTTTGAAACACCAATGGCTTGAGCGTTTTGGTGTCGTCAATCACATACCAGGTCAAGGCATTTTCATCCGTGCCGGTGGTGATATTGGCGGTCGGCGTGTTGTCGCCTTTGCCATCTGTTTTGCTGTTGACCGGATGGTCGGTGTCGAAGAAATACTGGCCGTCATAGCAAGTGGTGGTTTTGCCTTTTTTCAACAAACCCCACACCAAATCATCGGGCAATGCTGCCGCTGATTCACCCATCGCCTGCATCATCGGGCGATACATGCCGACCTGATCGTCTTCGATATCGGTGCGCTCCACACCAACGGTCGCTTCGTATTTTTTATTGGCAATGCTCATGGCCTCAGTTGCCATTTTTTCGATTTGGCGCTCACCCACCCATTCGCGCATTTTCGGGAACTTGCCCAGCCAGCCGTAAGTATTGATTGCGGTGGTCGATGGCACAGTCATGGCGATGGTTTGGTAAGACGGTTTTACCGATTCAATACCGGTTTGAAATTCTTTGCGGAAAGCGGCGGTAATCGCCGTTAAGATGGCTGCTTTATCCATTATTCAGCTTCCTTTTCTTTGATTTTCATAA
>NZ_PDBT02000072.1:0-13002 GCF_002551535.2 Neisseria sp. N95_16 | reverse complement strand
CCGTTGACGGAATGCCGTCTGATTTCCCGACTGACGGTGGCGGGATGACAACCGATGTTCTGTGCGATTTGGTTTAGGGGTAGGTTGCGGTAATGTCTGGAAATGTAGTATCTTTGGTGTGAGGTCAGTTGTGTGTAGGTCATATTGCAATCTTTCTTGTCAGGAAAGGCAGTATACTACCGCATACTGGCCTTTTCTGTTATTGGAAATTGCACTTGTTAGGCGAATGTAAGGCCGTCTGAAAAAAGTAGGGTGGGTGTCAACCCACCATTTAAATATAAGCATGATCGCGGTGGGTTTACACCCACCCTACTTGATGAAAAATATGATGCCTTTAAAATCTTTAGCTTGTTTATGTGTTGCACCGCTTTTAAGCGCATGTGCCGTTTCAGATGGCAAGCCATCGCAGGCGGAACGCATTTCGGTGTATAAATCTGATGGTTCGCGGCAATGTGGAAGTGGCAGTGGCGTGAGTGCACAAGAAATGCTACGCGAATTAGACGGCATGAAAGTGTATGCCGCGCGGGCGGATGTGTTGCATGGTGTGGCATTTCCGGCGGTTTGCGGCGGTGGTACGCCAAACATCAATGTTTATGTGATTGATGCGAAAAATCTGAAAAAAGCGCAGCAGCGTGGATTTCATTTGTTGCAAAACAAAGGCTTTGGCGTATTTTGACGGTTGAGGCCGTCTGAAAAGATTGACGATTAAAATGAACGAAAAAATTTCCCCTGATGTGCTGATTGAAGCAGCTTTACTGACACAAGTCGAGCCTTTAAGCGAAAAAGCGATGCGCGAATTGTGTGTGCCACCGTTGTCGCAGGATAAGTTGATTGATGTGTTGTCGAATTTGAAAACACGCTGGCAAAACCGTGCGCTGCAATTGGTGCACACACATGAAGGTTGGCGTTTTCAGATTGCGCAGGCGGCGTTTGAGCGATTGGGTAGTTTGCAAGAGCAGCGTGCGCCACGCTATTCGCGTGCGGTGATGGAAACGCTGGCGATTATTGCTTATCAGCAACCGGTGACGCGTGGCGACATTGAAGGCATCCGCGGTGTGGCGGTGTCGCAAAATGTGATGCAGACTTTACAGGATCGGGGCTGGATTGAAGTCATCGGGCATCGTGATTCAGTTGGCAGGCCATCGCTTTGGGCAACTACGGCGCGGTTTTTGAGCGATTTGAATTTGGAAAGTTTGGAAGAATTGCCGCCGCTGACGGAGCTGGGCGAGCTGGTGTTGCCGGATTTGATGGATACGCCGCCGACAGGTGATGAAGAGGAAGAGCCGGTAGAATCTGCCGAGCATTCGGGGCAGCTTTTGAATTGAATCAATGCCGTCTGAATTTTTCAGACGGCATTTTTTAGTAAGTTGATAAAGATAAAATCAATAAAATCAATGATAAAAGGCCGTCTGAAAATTCAGACGGCCTTTGTTTCTCTATTGATATGTAGACTGAGACCTTTGCAAAATCTCTATCTTTGGCGCATTTCTTTGTTGTGCGCTGCTCGAAAGCTTGCCTATCTTCATGATATGTCTTCGCTTTCTGCGCTGCTACAACTTTGAACTGCACTCAAATCTAGAGTTTTGCAAAGGTCTCAGACTTGTTATGGTGTTTTTTACGCCCAAAAATCACGCGGTGCATCGACCACCGGTTTCACAATGCCGCTGCGTACGGCAAAGTCGCCGAAACCTTCATTGGCTTCGCGGCTTTGCGCCCATGCGCCGACCCATTGGTTGATGATGTCTAAAATTTCCGGCTCGGTGATGTTTTCTTTAAACAGGCGCGGAATGCGGGTGCCTTCGCGGTTGCCGCCGGTGTAAAGGTTGTAGCGGCCAACTGCTTTACCGACCAAACCGATTTCGGCCAACATGGCGCGGCCGCAGCCGTTCGGACAGCCGGTTACGCGCAAAACGATGTGCTCTTGCGATAATTCATGACGGGCAAGAATCTCATCGATTTTGTCGGAAAAGCTTGGCAGGAAGCGCTCGGCTTCGGCCATCGCCAGCGGGCAGGTCGGCAAGGATACGCAGGCCATGCTGTTTTCACGTTGCGGGGTGACGCTGTCGCTGATTAAGCCGTGTTCGCGGGCGATTTTTTCGATGGCATCTTTTTCAGATGGTTTCACATCGGCCACAATCAGGTTTTGGTTGGCGGTGAGGCGGAAGTCCCCGGTGTGGATTTTAGCGATTTCGCGCATACCGGTTTTCAGCGGACGGCCCGGATAGTCTAGCAGACGACCGTTTTCGATAAAGAGGGTCAAGTGCCAGTTGCCTTCTTCGCCTTGCACCCAGCCGATGCGGTCGCCACGTGAAGTGAATTCATAAGGGCGCAGCGGCTCGAATTTCGCGCCCATGCGGTTTTCAACTTCTTCGATAAAGGTTTGCACGCCGACGCGCTCGAGGGTGTAGCGGGTTTTGGCGTTTTTGCGGTCGCTGCGGTTGCCCCAGTCGCGCTGCACAGAAACCACGGCAGCGGCGCAATCCAATACTTTATCCAAACCGATAAAGCCGAATTCGCGTGCGGTGTTGGGGTAGGTTTTGGTGTTGCCGTGTTCCATCGACAAGCCGCCGCCGACCAAGACGTTGAAGCCGGCTAGTTTGCCGTTTTCTTCGATGGCAACAAAATTTAAATCGTTGGCATGCAGATCCACATCGTTGTGCGGCGGAATCACCACAGTGGTTTTGAATTTGCGCGGCAGGTAGTTTTTACCCAAAACCGGCTCGGTGGCATCGCCGCTTTTCACGGAATCGGCCAAAGGCGCGGTGACTAAGTCTTCGGTAGAGTGCAGTTTTTCACCGTCCAGCCAGATTTCGGCATAGGCGCGGGTTTTCGGCAGCAAATGCTCGCTGATTTTTTTGGCCCATTCGTAGGCTTCTTTGTGTAAACCGCTTTCGACAGGGTTGCTGGTACACAAAACATTGCGGTTCACGTCGCCTGCGGTAGCGATGGAATCCAAGCCCAATTCGTTGAGCCATTGGTGCATCGGTTTGATGTTGTCTTTCAATACGCCGTGGAATTGGAAAGTTTGGCGGTTGGTCAGGCGGATGGAGCCGTAGAGCGTGCTTTCGCCGGCAAACTTATCGATGCCCAGCCATTGTTCGGGCTTAATGATGCCGCCCGGCAGACGGCAGCGCAGCATCACGTTTTTCAGCGGCTCAAGTTTTTGATCGGCACGCTCGGCGCGGATGTCGCGGTCGTCTTGTTCATACATGCCGTGGAAACGGATGAGTTGGAAATTGTCGCCGTTGAAACCGCCGGTCATGCCGTCTTTCAAATCGTCGGCAATGGTGCCGCGCAAGTGCTGGCTTTGGTCTTTTAAGCGTTCGTTGTCAGCTAAAGGGGCATCGGGCAGTTTGGCACGTGGGTCGGTGGTGGTCATAGTGGCTCCTAGGCTCATTTTGATATGGTCGTTACTTTACCTAGGCCGTCTGAAAATGGGAAAGAATGCTTGGTTGTATGGAAAGATGATTTTGTTATATTGATTGTTCTATTTCGCGGCATCTGGAAAAAGCAAAATGAATCATTTGATTAATTGTGATCATTCATGGATATAGATGGTTTTCAGACGGCATTCAATAAAAAAGCACCTGAAATTCAGGTGCTTTTTTTATGCAAGGCTTAGGCTGATTTATTGGTCAACGCAGCTTTCACAAAAGCGTTAAACAACGGATGTCCTTGGCGTGGGTTGGACGTAAATTCCGGATGGAACTGACACGCGAAGAACCAAGGATGGTTTGGTAGTTCAATGGTTTCTACCAAACGCTCGCGGCCTGCGGATACACCGCCGATGACCAAACCGGCTTGTTCTAATGCGGGAACGAAGTTGTTATTGACTTCGTAGCGGTGGCGGTGACGTTCGCGGATTTCTTCGCTGCCGTAGATTTTAGCGGCCAAGCTGCCCGGTTTGAGCTCGACATTCTGTGCGCCCAAACGCATGGTGCCGCCTAAGTCGGCGTTTTCATCACGCACTTCCACGCTGCCGTCGGCGGTTTGCCATTCATCAATCAAGGCTACTACAGGCGAGGCGCATTTCAGGTTGAATTCGGTCGAGTTGGCATCCGGCAAACCGGCCACATCACGCGCATACTCAATCAAAGCGATTTGCATGCCTAAGCAAATGCCTAAGTAAGGCACATTGTTTTCACGCGCGTAACGTACCGCTGCGATTTTGCCTTCCACACCGCGCACGCCGAAGCCGCCCGGTACCAAAATGGCATCCATTTCTTTCAAAGCTGAAACATCGCCGCCGTTTTTCTCGATTTCTTCGCTGTCGAAATAGGTAATTTGCACATCGGTTTCAGTATGAATACCGGCGTGGCGTAAGGCTTCAATCAGCGATTTGTAGGATTCGGTCAAATCTACATATTTGCCGACCATGCCGATTTTGGCGATGTGCTTCGGATTTTTAATCGCGTGAACGATTTTCTTCCATTCGGTTAGATCCGCTTGCTGCACATTCAATTGCAGCTGCTCGGTGATGATGGTGTCGATGCCTTGGTTATGCAGCATTTCCGGACATTCATAGATGCTGTCCACATCATAGCTGCCGACAATCGCACGCTCTTCTACGTTACAGAACAAAGCGATTTTACGGCGCTCGTCTTCTGGCATAGGGCGATCCATGCGGCAAATCAAAATATCCGGCTGAATGCCGATGCCCAACATTTCTTTTACGGTATGCTGGGTTGGTTTGGTTTTGATTTCACCGGCTGCGGCAATGTAAGGCACATAGCTTAAGTGGGCAAACAAGGTATTGTTGCGGCCGAGCTGGCTGCGCATTTGGCGGATGGCTTCAAGAAACGGCAATGATTCGATGTCGCCGACGGTGCCGCCGATTTCGACGATGGCCACGTCGTAGCCTGCTGCACCTTCATGGATGCGGCGTTTGATTTCGTCGGTGATGTGCGGAATCACTTGCACGGTGCCGCCCAAGTAGTCGCCGCGACGCTCTTTGGCAATCACGTTTTCATACACTTGACCTGCGCTGAAGCTGTTGCGGCGGGTGAGGGTGGCGTTGATGAAACGCTCGTAGTGGCCTAAGTCAAGGTCGGTTTCCGCGCCGTCGTCGGTGACAAACACTTCGCCGTGTTGGAACGGGCTCATCGTGCCCGGATCGACGTTGATATACGGGTCGAGCTTGAGCATGGTGACGTTGAGACCGCGCGATTCGAGAATGGTCGCAATAGAAGCGGCGGCGATACCTTTTCCTAAGGAAGATACAACGCCGCCGGTGACGAATATAAATTTAG
Source organism: Neisseria sp. N95_16 (assembly GCF_002551535.2). NCBI lineage: Bacteria > Pseudomonadati > Pseudomonadota > Betaproteobacteria > Neisseriales > Neisseriaceae > Neisseria > Neisseria sp. N95_16. The sequence continues at coordinate 7,753 of NZ_PDBT02000072.1, read as the reverse complement.
TCATGATGAAATACCCATGTTGGAATACGTGATTTTACCCTGAAGCGGCCGCACTGGCAAACTCGGACAAATGAAAATGAAACAGGCCGTCTGAAAAATACATATTCCTTTCAGACGGCCTGATGGAGATGAAGTCAACCCCATTCAACTGCTTATTTTTTCAATACTTCGTCACGCAATTCTCGGCGCAGGATTTTGCCGACATTGGATTTCGGCAATTCGTCGCGAAATTCGATGTCTTTCGGTACTTTGTAAGCAGTCAGCTCGGTGCGGCAAAAATCGATCAATTCTTCTTTGGTGAGCGAATTGTCTTTTTTCACCACAAATACTTTTAAGGCTTCGCCGGTTTTTTCATTCGGCACGCCAATACAGGCCACTTCTAAAACCTTATCGTGATGGGCGACCACTTCTTCGATTTCGTTTGGATAAACGTTGAAGCCGGAAACCACGATTAAGTCTTTTTTACGGTCAACCAGCTTAAACCAGCCTTTTTCATCCATGACGGCAATGTCGCCGGTTTCGATAAAGCCTTTGCTGTCGATGGCTTTGGCGGTTTCTTCCGGACGGTTCCAATAGCCTTTCATCACTTGGGGGCCGCGCACCCACATTTCGCCCGGCTGGCCTTGCTGCACCAGTTTACCATCGCCATCGCGCAACTCGACTTCGGTAGATGAAACAGGCAAACCGATGCCGCCGCTGTAGGCTCCAATATTCAATGGGTTACAACACACGCCCGGGCTGCATTCGGTCAGGCCGTAGGCTTCGACAATCGGCGTGCCGGTGATTTTTTTCCATTTTTCCGCCACGGCGCGTTGCGTGGCCATGCCGCCGCCTAAAGTCAGCTTCAGGTTGGAAAAATCGATTTCGGTAAACTCAGGACGGTTGACCAAACCGTTGAATAAGGTGTTCACGCCGACAAACACGCTGATGCGGTCTTTTTTCATGTCGCCGATAAAGCCCTTCATGTCGCGCGGGTTGGTAATCAAAATAATTTTGGAACCGGCATTGGAGAAAATCATCAGGTTCACGGTGAGCGAAAAAATGTGGTAAAGCGGCAGCGCGGCGATCACCACTTCTTCGCCTTCGCGCAGCAGGTTTTTAATCCATTCCGACGCCTGCATCATATTGGCGCAAATATTGCCGTGGCTGAGCATAGCACCTTTAGCCACACCAGTGGTGCCACCGGTGTATTGCAGCAGGGCGGTATCTTCGCGGTTTAATTCAACCGGTCGGAACGTATGCGTCGCACCTTGTTTTAAGGCCGTCTGAAAGGTAATGGTGTTGGCAATGCGGTATTCGGGTACCATTTTTTTCACTTTGCGCAAAACAAAGTTTATCAGGTTGCCTTTAATGGCGCCGAACATTTCACCAACGGAAGCGATAATCACGTTTTTGATGTCGGTGCGTGGCAATACCAATTCTAAGGTGTTGGCAAAATTTTCCAACACGATAATGGTGGTCGCGCCGCTGTCTTTGAGCTGGTGTTCCAGTTCGCGCGGGGTGTAGAGTGGGTTGGTGTTCACCACCACCAAACCGGCCTGCAAAATGCCGAATAAAGCCACCGGATATTGCAGCAGATTGGGCATCATGATGGCCACGCGTTCGCCGCGCTGCAGCTTTAATATGTTTTGCAGATAGGATGCGAATTTAGTCGCAAGCTTGGCCGTTTCGTTGTAGCTGAGCGATTTGCCCATGTTTTGAAACGCCGGTTTGTCGCCGAATTTGGCGACGCTTTTTTGGAATACATCAATAATGGATTGGTAACGGGTGATGTCGATTTCATGCGCCACGCCCGTTTCATAACTTTGTAACCAAGGTTTTTCCATGGATAATCAGTCTCTTGTGGTAGTAATAAGATGGAGGAAAACCATTGATATGGTTTAGATGAAAAGATTATAACAGCCTAAGCGGATTGAATACAGAAAGGCCGTCTGAAATGTTCAGACGGCCTGAGACTTTCGTTTATTTGATGATAACCGGTTTATCGGTCGACATAATGATACCGCCACCCAAGCACACATCGCCATCGTAAATCACAGCAGATTGACCGGGGGTGACCGCCCATTGCGGTTCATCGAACACTAATTCGATGGTGTCATCATCGAGATAGTGCAATTCGCAGGCGGCATCGGCCATACGGTAGCGGGTTTTGCAGGTGTAGCGGCCAGGTTGCGGACGCTCAGGCAGGGTAAAGCTCAAATCGTTCATGATTAGGCTGTTGGTGTAAAGCAGCGGATGATTGTGTCCTTGTACCACGATTAATTCGTTTTTGCCCAAATCTTTAGCGGCAACAAACCACGGCTCACCTGCGCCGCCAATGCCTAAGCCTTTGCGTTGGCCTAAGGTGTAAAACATCAAGCCGACGTGTTCACCGACCACTTTACCTTCAGGGGTGACCATTTTGCCGTTGTTGGTTGGCAGGTATTTTTGCAGAAATTCGCGAAACGGGCGCTCGCCGATAAAGCAGATGCCGGTGCTATCTTTTTTCGCAGCGGTCGGCAGCTCGAATTCAGTAGCCAAACGGCGAACTTCAGGTTTTTCCAAATCGCCCAATGGGAAAATGGCGCGCTCGAGTTGATGCGGTTTTAAGCGGTACAGGAAATAACTTTGGTCTTTGTTTTGGTCGAGACCTTTGAGCAGGTAATGCACGCCGTTGCGTACTTCTTTGCGTGCGTAGTGGCCGGTGGCAATGGTGTCCGCGCCTTGTTCGATGGCGTAATCCAAGAAGCACTTGAATTTGATTTCGGCATTACACAATACATCGGGATTTGGCGTGCGGCCGGCGCTGTATTCTTTTAAGAAATAGGCGAACACATTGTCTTTGTATTGTTCGGCAAAATTCACAATATCGATGTCGATGCCGACAATATCGGCCACGGCGATGGCATCGAATGAATCTTGCTTGATGCTGCAATATTCGTCGTTGTCGTCGTCTTCCCAGTTTTGCATAAATACGCCGTTGACGTTGTGGCCTTGTTTTTTCAACAAAGCAGCAGTCACAGACGAATCGACGCCGCCGGAGAGGCCGACGATGATGTTTTGTGGGGTGTGTTGAGTATTCATGCGGGTAGATATGGGGGAGAAACGGAAAATCTAAAGCAGAATTATAGCATATTTAGTAGTCTTAATAATATGGAAAGGCCGTCTGAAAACCATGGTTTTCAGACGGCCTGTTTTAATCATCAATACATTAAAATTTAATGTTTGTGTGCGCCTTCGCCGTGGTTGTGTTAATGCGTGGCAGGCATAGGGGCGGTTTTCACCGGCACATGAATGGTTTGCGCTTTTTCGTTTTTGAATTTAAGCGTTACCGGAATGGTTTCGCCGTCTTTCAAGGCGCGTTTCAAACCCATAAACATGATGTGGTAGCTGCCTGGTTTCAACTCGGTATTGGCTTTGCTCGGCAATGGCACACCACCTTTGACTTCGCGCATACGCATCACGCCGTTGTCGTTGATGTGGGTATGCACTTCAACACGATCGGCCACTTCGCTGCTGCCGCCGATTAAGAAATCTTGTTTGGCATTGTCGTTGTGGATGGTCATGAATGCACCGCTCATGTGCATGCCTTCTACGGTGGCGCGCGCCCACGCATCTTTTACATGAATGCCTGCGGCTGAAGCAGAAGTTGCCAAACCGGCGATAATTAAGGTTGCCAAAAGTTTTTTCATGTCATATTCCTTGGTGAATGATGGTAATAGAATAATGTTACAGGAAAAAGCAGTCTGAAGACTTTGATATGGGTTAAAAGGCAGGTTAAAACAGGTTAAACCCATATTCACGCCACAGCGACATCAGCCAAACCAGTGCCAGCAGGGTTAAGGCCAATAGCTGGGCGGCCGAGCCGGCATCTTTGGCACGCTTGGCCAACTCGTGTTTTTCGGTGGAAGTATGGTCAACCGCGGCTTCAATGGCGGTGTTGAACAATTCGGTAATCAAGGAAATAAACGAAGCCATAATCAGCAAAGTGCGTGTGGCGGGGCCGAAGTTGAGCAAAAAGGTGATGATAATCAAAATGGCATTGAGTAACACCAATTGGCGGAACGCGCTTTCAAAGCGGTAAGCGGCTTTCAGGCCGTCTTTGGAATAGCCAAACGCATTAATGATGCGCTGTAGGCCGGTTTTGCCTTTTTTGGCGGCGGCGTAAGAGTCGTTTTTCATGGTGATAGGGATTATTGGCTAGTAAGTAAGATAAATAGGCCGTCTGAAAAGGGGAAAATGCTTTCAGACGGCCTTGATGATTATTTAAGCTTTCGACCAAGATTCAACCGCATCGGCAGACATGGCTGCCACATCAAAGCCTTTTTGCTTCATGATTTCTTGGAAACCGGTCGGGCTGGTCACGTTGACTTCGGTCAGGTTGCTGCCAATCACATCTAAACCGGCCAGCAAGATGCCGCGGCGTTTGAGTTCTGGGGCAAGGGTTTCGGCGATTTCGCGGTCTTTTGCGCTCAATTCTTGTGCCACACCACGACCGCCGGCAGCCAAGTTGCCGCGTGTTTCACCGTTTTGTGGAATGCGTGCCAAGGCATAAGGCACGACTTCGCCGCCAATAATCAGAATGCGTTTGTCGCCATCGACAATTTCAGGAATGTAGCGTTGCGCCATGATGGTGCGTGAGTCTAGTTGCATTAAGGTTTCCAAAATGCTGCCGATGTTGGGGTCTTGCTCGGTTAAGCGGAAAATCCCCATGCCGCCCATGCCGTCGAGCGGTTTGACAATAATGTCGCCGTATTCTTGCAAAAAGGCGCGTACGTCTGCCGAGCGGGTAGTCACCAAGGTTGGGGCGGTGAACTGGCTGAAATTTAAAATCGCCAGCTTCTCATTGAAATCGCGCATGGCTTGGCCGCTGTTGAATACTTTCGCCCCTTGTTCTGCCGCTAAAGTTAAAAATTGAGTGGCATATAGGTATTGCATGTCAAACGGCGGGTCGGTGCGCATAATCACAGCATCAAAATCTTTTAAGGCCGTCTGAACTTTATCGCCGTTTTGAAACCAAGCATGGTCGTGATTGTCTTTCGCACCCAAAAATTCAAACGGTGTCGCTTGTGCCACGACCAAACCTTGTTGTACCGACAATTCGCTACTTAAGGTATGCGCAAGCTGCCAGCCGCGTTTGGCCATTTCGCGCATCATGGCGTAGGTGGTGTCTTTGTAGGTTTTGAAAGTAGCCATCGGATCGGCGATAAACAGAACGTTCATGGGGATTCCTTGAGATGAGATAGTGTCATCATACACTTATTGAGGCCGTCTGAAAATTTTCAAGATGAGATTTATTTTGGTATTTTAAGTAAAAGTAATGTTTGTTATTATGTAGCTGATTTAACCATGAAAAGGGGATGACATGAAGAAAACAATGTTTGCGGTTTTGGCCTTCGGATTATTGTCTGCGCCGGTATGGGCAAATGATTATGCCAACTATACTAATGAAGAATTGCGTAAGTTGTGTGAATTTCAAAAACAGAGCCTGCAAAGAAAACATAATGGTACGCCTGCTTGTGAAGCTTTGAAAAAACGTGGGCAGTAAATCAAATAGGGTTTATCTATTTAATGGATATTAAATAGGCCGTCTGAAAATCAGTAGATTTTCAGACGGCCTATTTTGTGGTTGGTAAGTTGAACCCAATCAAGCCGCGGCCAGTGTCAGCAATTCGGCGGCATGGTGGCGGGTGGTGTCGGTGATGATTTCACCGCCCAGCATACGGGCGACTTCTTCCACGCGTTCTTGTTCGTTTAACACGCGGATTTCGCTGACAGTTTGTTCGCCTTCGCTGTGTTTGCGCACTTGCCAATGATGTTCGCCGCATGAGGCAACTTGCGGTAAATGGGTGACGGCCAAAACTTGATGCTGTTTACCCAAAGCGCGCAAGGCTTTGCCGACCATTTCGGCCACGCCGCCGCCAATGCCGGTATCGACTTCGTCAAAAATCAAGGTCGGTACATGGGTGTATTGGCTGGATACGACTTGGATGGCCAAGCTGATGCGCGCCAATTCACCTCCTGAGGCGACTTTGTTTAATGGACGCGATACGCTGCCTTTGTTGGCAGCCACTTGGAATTGCACTTGCTCCAAGCCGTGTGCGGTTGGTGATGATGGCAGCAAAACGATGTCGAAACGCGCGCCTTTCATTGCCAAGTGTTGCATATGCTCGGTGGTTTCACTGCTCAATCGGCCGGCAGCTTGATGGCGCATGGCTGAAAGTGTGTGCGCGGCTTCTTGGTATTCGGCAAATTGTTGCGCGACAGCCGCTTCCAAGGCTTCCAAATCGGCAGCGGCGTGTAAGCTTTCCAATTGGCTGGCGATTTCGGCTAATTTATCTGGCAGGGCTTCCGGCTCGATGCGGTATTTACGCGCCATGCTCATGAGTTCGGCCATGCGGCGTTCTTGTTCGGCCAATTCATCGGGATCGATGTCGGTGCGGCCGGCGACATCGCGCATATTGGCACTGATTTCGCCCAATTCTGCTTCGATGCTGGCGAGCATATTCAGGCTTTCGGCAAAGCGTGGTTCGATGTTTTGCAGGTTGCCAAGAAGTTTTTGGCATTGGTAGATTTGGCGCTGAATGCCGTTGTCACCATCGATGTTTTCGCCGATTTGTTCGGCTGTTTGCAACAATTCAGCAGAATGCGCCAAGTTGTCGTGGCTTTGGCTGAGAGTTTCCCATTCGCCGGCTTGCAGGTTGAGCTGGGTTAATTCGTTGAACTGCCATTCCAAACGTTCGCGCTCGATGGCGATATTTTCAGATTGCTCTTGCGCTTCTTGCAGCGATTTTTTGGCGGCAACCCAGCTTTGGTATTGTTGGCGCACACTTTCGGCTTGCTCCAATGCACCGGCAAAGGCATCCAAAAGCTGACGCTGGGCGGATTCTTGGTTTAGGGAATGATGGGCATTTTGGCCGTGGATATCGATTAATTGCTCGCCGATGGTTTTGAGCTGCGCCAAAGTAGCAGCTTGATTATTGATGTAGCTGCGGCTTTTGCCTTTGGCATCGATGATGCGGCGGATGTTGAGTTCTTCTGCCTCGTCTTCCAGCAAGCCTTGTTCGCGCAATTGGGCTTGCAATTGCGGCAGACTGCCGATATCAAATAAGGCTGAAAATTGCGCTTCTTTGGCACCGTTGCGCACTTGACTGTAATCGGCTTTATCGCCCAAAAGCAGACCGAGCGCGTCGAGCGTGATGGATTTACCGGCACCGGTTTCACCGGTTAAGACGGTAAAGCCGTTTTGGAAATCTAAGTTTAGGTTTTCAACAATCACGAAATCGCGTAAAGAGAGTGCCAGCAACATGATGGTATTCCTTAGTATGATAAAGGCCGTCTGAAAAGAATGATTTAAACGGTTTTCTTTAGATGGGTTTATTTTAACTAAGATTTTTCGTAATTGGAATAAGATTTTATATATTTTATTGCTGATTTTGTTGAGTTTATTTTTAAAGTGTTGAATTGTATGGTTTTATTTGTTGTAAAAAAGGCCGTCTGAAATTCAGACGGCCTTACATTCGCCTAACAAGTGCAATTTCCAATAACAGAAAAGGCCAGTATGCGGTAGTATACTGCCTTTCCTGACAAGAAAGATTGCAATATGGCCTACACACAACTGACCTCACACCAAAGATACTACATTTCCAGACATTACCGCAACCTACCCCTAAACCAAATCGCACAGAACATCGGTTGTCATCCCGCCACCGTCAGTCGGGAAATCAGACGGCATTCCGTCAACGGAACCTACTGTTACCGAAAAGCACAACAG
>NZ_PDBT02000071.1:0-13277 GCF_002551535.2 Neisseria sp. N95_16 | reverse complement strand
TTGCGGTTCTCGCCATTGTTTGTGTTTGCCTATATTTCGTTGGAATATAGGGTTAAAATAGGGCTCTTTTGGGCTTATTCAAATTAGGGACACGCCCTAGTGTTTTGAGTAATCGAGTCATCGGGGATAGGTTATGTACGGTTTTGATAGGGATGGAGCAGAGAATAACAATCTGCTCAAATGGGTGGTTGCGGTCGCGCTGGCATTGGTTTTGATGGTGATCAGCCTACCGGTTCATGCAGAGCGTCTGCCGGAGTTTTTGAGCAAAGTACAGCCGTCTGAAATTTTTCCGACAGCCGACCGCTACGGTGAGCCTGAAGGCAAGCCGATGGTGGCGCGTGTGTACAAAGGCGACGAGCAACTGGGCTTGGTATTCATCACCACCGATGTTGTCAATACCCGCGGGTATTCGAGCAAACCCATTGATACCATGGTGGCCTCAGCCAATGACGGTACGATTACCGGTGCCAAACTGGTGGCGCATAATGAACCGATTACGCTCATCGGCATCCCGCAATCGCGTGTGGATAAATTTATTGATGACTATATCGGCCTGAACTTCATTACCACGCCTCCGAAGCCGGGCGTGGCACCTTCCGACATCATCAGCGGCGCGACCGTGACGCTGATGGTGATTAACGACAGCATGCAGCGCTCGATTAAAACCATTGCCCAACAATACCAATTGGGCACAGCAGGTGCGACAGCGGCTGCGGCTGCCGATGGTGCTGCTGCAGCACAAACAGCGGTGCAAACCCGTCCGCGCCGTGCTGTTGGTATGGATAAACAAGATATTCAATCATGGAATGCCTTGCTGGAACAAAAAGCCGTCACCAAGCTGCGCATGACGGTGGACGAAGCCAATAAATTATTTGAGCAAAGCGGCAAAGAAGGCGTGGTCGAACACGCCGAAGAAGGGCCGGGCGATGATACTTTTGTCGATATGTATGTGGCGGTGGTAAGCCAGCCTTCCATCGGTAAAAGCTTATTGGGTGAGGCAGGGTGGAACAACTTGCAACGCCGTCTGAAACCGGGTCAACAAGCGATTATGGTTGCCGGCGAAGGCCGCTATTCTTGGAAAGGCTCGGGCTATGTACGCGGTGGTATTTTCGACCGCATTGAGATGATTCAGGGCGACAACAGTTTCCGCTTTACCGATGCGCAACATGAGCGTGTGGTGGCTTTGGCTGCAGAAGGCGCGCCGGCCTTTAAAGAAGTATCTTGGTTCACCATTCCGGAAGATGTGACATTTGATGCTGCCGAACCGTGGCGTTTGCAATTGATGATTCAGCGCGTATTGAGTGTGAGCGACAAAGCATTTGTCACTGCCGATTTGGCCTACGAATTGCCGCAGGGCTATTACGTTGACGACCCTGAAGCCGAGCCGGTGACCATCACTGCACCGATTGAAGCACCTGCCGCCGAAGGCCGAAAATTAGCCAATCAAACCGCGGGTATTTTGGATGCGGCAACAGATGATGGCGTATCCAGCCAATTGTGGAAACAGATTTGGCAGGCGAAAAAAGCGCAAATCATCGTGGTTGGTATTGCCTTAACCATTTTGCTGCTGGTGTTCTTGTTCCAAGACTGGATTGTCCGCTATGAAAAATGGTATGACCGTTTTCGTATTGCCTTTTTGACTTTCACCTTGGTTTATATCGGTTGGTACGCGCAGGCACAATTATCGGTGGTGAATACCCTGACGCTGTTTTCTGCCATTTTGACTGATTTCCACTGGGAATTCCTCCTAATGGATCCGCTGGTGTTCATTTTGTGGCTGTTTACGGCGGCGACCATGCTGCTGTGGAACCGTGGTACTTTCTGTGGCTGGTTGTGTCCGTTTGGCTCTTTGCAGGAGTTGACCAACCGCTTGGCGAAAAAATTGGGCGTGAAACAAATCACCGTGCCGCATCTGCTGCACACGCGCTTGAGCGCGATTAAATACGTGATTTTCTTCGGTTTGCTGGCGATTTCGCTCTACGACTTGGGTTTGGCCGAGCATTTTGCCGAAATCGAGCCGTTTAAAACCGCGATTATTTTGAAATTCATGCGCGAATGGTGGTTTGTGTTGTTCGCTGTGGCATTGTTGGCCGCCGGTTTGTTTATCGAACGCTTCTTTTGCCGTTACTTATGCCCCTTGGGCGCAGCGATTGCGATTCCGGCACGCTTCCGCATTTTTGACTGGCTGCGCCGCTACAAAATGTGTGGCAATCCGTGTCAGATTTGTACACACGAGTGTCCGGTTCAAGCGATTGCGCCTGAAGGCGATATTCATCCGAACGAGTGTATTCAATGTCTGCACTGCCAAGTGATGTATCACCATGAAACACGTTGTCCGCAAGTGGTGGCAACCAACAAGAAGAAACAACGCCAAGCTGCGGCCAAATCGGAACACGAAGCTGAACAAACCGCTAAAACCAATGAACATGTGGTGCACTTTGTGAAACCCGGTGCAAAAATCACCGTTGAAAAGTAAAGAATTAGTTTCCCTTATCCCACGGTAGGCCGTCTGAAAAGACAAATACCGAATTTCATCCCAAGGAGAGTTTTATGTCAGACGAAAAATTAGAACAAAACGGCTTAAGCCGACGTTCATTCTTAGGCACTGCCGCGGCTTCCGGTGCCGGTATTGCCGGTGCGGGCTTGTTGGGTTTGGCCGGTTGTTCCAATGCCGAGAACGATAAAGGCGCGGCTGTAAGTTCTGCACCTGCGGCCAAAGCCGACACACACAGCAGCGAGGGCGGCCAGTCTATCCACGTGGGTCCGGGCGAGCTGGATCAATACTACGGCTTCTTATCAGGCGGACAATCCGGTGAAATGCGCTTGGTAGGCTTGCCTTCCATGCGCGAACTGATACGCATACCGGTGTTCAATATGGACAGCGCCACCGGTTGGGGCCGTACCAACGAGAGCCTGCGTATTTTGAACGAAAAAAATACGCCTGAAACCAATGCATTTTTGAAAGCCAGCGGTTTGCGCTGCCTTCCAAATGGCGACTTGCACCACCCTCACTTGTCGTTTACCGACCAAACTTACGATGGCCGTTACGCTTACGCCAATGATAAAGCCAACAATCGTGTGTGCCGTGTGAATTTGGAAATCATGAAAACCGACAAAATTGTTGAGATTCCGAATGCTTCCGGTATCCATGGCTTGCGTCCGCAACGTTATCCGAAAACCGGCTATGTATTTGCCAACGGTGAACACATCGTACCGGTAGATGGTGTCGGCAATCTGAACGACCCGAAAACTTGGAATGCGGTGTACACCGCTATCGACGGCGAAACCATGGAGATTGCATGGCAGGTGTTGGTAGACGGTAACTTGGATAACGGTGATGCCGACTACCAAGGTAAATATTCATTCTCTACCTGCTATAACTCCGAGCGGGGATTGACTGTGCAAGCCGCTTCTGCCAACGAGCAAGACTGGGTAGTCGTGTTCAACTTGGCGGCGATTGAAGAAGGTATCAAAAACGGCGACTTTAAAGAAGTTAACGGTGTAAAAATGGTGGATGGCCGCGCCGAAGCCAATTCTAAATACACCCGCTACATTCCGGTGCCAAACTCACCGCACGGCTGTAATGCCTCGCCTGACGGCAAATACATCATGCTCAACGGTAAACTGTCACCAACCGTGACCGTATTGGACGTAAGCAAACTCGATGATTTATTTGCCGGTAAAATCCAGCCGCGCGACGTTGTCGTGGCCGAACCGCAATTGGGTTTAGGCCCGTTGCATACCGCATTTGACGGCCGTGGCAACGCCTACACCACTTTGTTTATCGACAGCCAAATGGTGAAATGGAACATCGAAGATGCGATTAAAGCTTATGCCGGAGAGAAAATCGATCCGATCAAACAAAAAATCGATGTTCACTACCAACCGGGTCACAATCACACTACCATGGGCGAAACCAAAGAGGCTGATGGTAAATGGTTGGTATCTTTGAATAAATTCTCGAAAGACCGTTTCTTGAATGCCGGTCCGCTGAAGCCTGAGTGTGACCAATTGATCGACATTTCAGGCGACGAGATGAAATTGGTGCACGATAATCCGACTTTTGCCGAACCGCACGACTTCTGTTTGGTGGCTGCGTCTAAAGTGAACCCGGTCAAAACTTGGGATCGCACCAAACACGCCTGGTGGTGGAAAGATGCCGCCGATATGGCTGCCAAAGACGGCGTTGAGTTGGAAAAAGCCGCCAAAGTGGTGCGCGAAGGCAATAAAGTACGAGTGTATATGACTGCCGTTGCGCCTGCATTCAGCGTGCCGCAATTTGAAGTGAACCAAGGCGATGAAGTGACCGTGGTGGTGACCAACGTGGAAACCATCGAAGACTTGACCCACGGTTTCACTTTGGAAGGCTACGGCATTGCGATGGAAGTCAGCCCGCAACAAACCAGCTCGATTACCTTTACCGCCCATCGTCCGGGCGTGCATTGGTACTACTGCCAATGGTTCTGCCACGCATTGCACATGGAAATGTCAGGCCAAATGATTGTAAAACCTAAATAATCTTACCTGATATCAACAAGCAGGCCGTCTGAAACGGTAATTCCTTTTCAGACGGCCTTTATAACAAAGCCATTTGAAAATCAGGCAGATGGTTTTGTTATAATGTTAAACTTGTCGCGCCGATACAGGCCGTCTGAAAACAAGAGAAACCACATGCACACTCTATTTCATGTCAAAACGCTGCAATACGCTGTTTGTGCGCTGCTCACCGCAGTAGGGTTTCAGACGGCCTTTGCTGCCGTGATTGCCGTTTCACCCACGGATAATCTCAATCAAATCATTGCCCAAGCCCAAGCAGGCGACACGCTCAAGCTCGCTTCGGGCGTGTATCAAACCAAAATCATCATCGATAAACCCTTAACCTTAGAAGGGCCGGCAGACCGTTCCGCCACCATTCAAGGCGACCGTCAAGGTCGTACTGTCAGCGTGCATGCGCCTGATGTGGTGATTCGCCATCTTACCGTCAGCGGCTCGGGCATGAGTCTGCCGGATATGGACGCCGGCATTTATCTGGAAGAAACCGCCACCAACGCTTTGGTGGAAAAAAACGATATTCTGGATAATTCCGTCGGCGTGTATCTGCACGGCCCCAAAGATGCCATGGTGCGCGACAACAAAATCGTCGGCAATGCCGAATTGCGCGTGAATGAGCGCGGCAACGGCGTAACCGTGTGGAACGCGCCCGGTTCGCAAGTGGTGGGCAACGACATTTCCAAAGGCCGCGACGGCATTTTTTCCAACGCCAGCACCTTCAATATTTATAAAGGCAACCGCTTTCACGATGTGCGCTTCGCCGTGCATTATATGTACACCAACGACAGCGAAGTCATCGACAATATTTCCATCGGCAACAACATCGCCTACGCCATGATGTTTTCCGACCGCATCAAAGTGCGCGGCAACATCGCCGTGATGAGCCGCGACCAAGGCATCATGCTCAATTACGTCAACCAGTCGGAAGTGCAGGACAACGTAATTTATCAGGCCGACAAATGCCTGTTTGCCTACAACGCCAATAACAACAAAATCTTTGGCAACCATTTCGAACAATGCAAAATCGGCATCCATTTCACCGCCGCCATTGAAGGCACGGAATTGACCGACAATTCGTTTATCAACAACGAAAGCCAAGTCAAATACGTCAGCACGCGTTTCTTGGATTGGTCGGAGGACGGGCGCGGTAATTATTGGAGTGACAACAGCGCGTTCGACCTCGACGGCGACGGCTTCGGCGACAGCGCATACCGCCCCAACGGCATCACCGACCAAATCATCTGGCGCGCACCGGTGGCCAGACTGCTGATGAACAGTCCGGCGGTGAGCATTGTGAAATGGGCGCAAAGCCAGTTCCCCGCGATTATGCCGGGCGGTGTGGTGGACAGCAAACCGCTGATGAAGCCGTATCAAAACCCGACCATGCCGTATTATCTGCAACACAAAGCGGAAATGTTGCAAGCAGCCAAGCAAACCAAATCGGCATGGGCGGCGCAGGCAAACGAATAAAGGCTTTCAGACGGCCTTATGTTGAAAAAGGCTGTCTGAACAAACACACAAGGAAACACCATGAGCAATCATGTTGAATTGAGAAACGTGACCAAACAATTCGGCGAACAGCGCGCGGTCGATCATGTCGATTTGGTGCTGAAAGCCGGTGAGAGCGTGGGCTTGGCCGGACACAACGGCGCGGGTAAATCCACACTGATGAAGCTGATTCTCGGCTTGATTACGCCAACGCAGGGCGAAGTGATGCTGTTGGGTGAGAAAACCGGCAGCAAAGCCGGTGCGGCGGTGCGCAGCCAAATCGGGTATTTACCGGAAACGGTGGCGCTGCACCCATCGATGACCGGTTTGGAAACCTTGGCTTTCTACGCCAAACTGAAAAAGCAGCCGCTGAATAAAAACCAAGATTTGCTTGAACGCGTGGGCATTTCCCAAGCAGCCAAACGCCGTGTCGGCACTTATTCAAAGGGTATGCGTCAGCGTTTGGCTTTGGCGCAGGCGTTGTTGGGCGAGCCGAAGGTATTACTGTTTGACGAGCCGACTACAGGTTTGGATCCGGCTTCACGGCAAATGTTTTATGAAGTAGTGCGCGAATTAAACGGTAAAGGCGCAACTGTGTTGCTCAGCACCCACGCTTTGGCCGAACTCGACGGCCATGCAGACCGCGTGGTGGTGATGAAAAACGGCGCCAAAGTCGCCGATGGCAGCATGGACGAACTGCATGTGCAAAGCGGTTTGCCACTCACGGTGAATGTGCGCCTAAAACACGGCAAACCTTTGTCATCGCGCTGGCAGTCTTCAGACGGCCTCAATTTCCGCGCGCAATGCCAAGCAGACGAACGCATGGCTTTGTTGGCCGAATTGGGCGATTTAAACGATTTGGCCTATCTCGACATCCATACGCCGACGCTCGATGAAATGTATGCACAATTCTTGAAAAGGGAAGACGTATGAACCCGATTTTGATTATCACCGGCAAAGAAGTGCGCGACAGCCTGCGCAACCGCTGGGTGTTGGCGGCGGCGTTGCTGCTGGCGGCATTGGCTTTGTCGCTGGGGTTTTTGGGCAGCGCGCCAACCGGTTCGGTGAAGGTCGATCCGCTTACGGTTACGGTGGTGAGCCTGTCGAGCCTGTCGATTTTCCTGATTCCGCTGATTGCCATGCTCTTGGCCTACGATGCCTTGATTGGCGAAATCGAGCGCGGTACGATGGGTTTGTTATTAAGCTACCCGATTTCGCGCAATCAAATTTTAGCGGGTAAGTTCTTGGGGCACTTGATTATTTTGACTTTGGCCACGACTGCCGGTTACGGCTTGGCCGGTATTGCGTTGCAGTTGGCCAATGGCGGCATCAACATCGCCGCATGGAAACCGTTTGCCGCTCTGATTGGCGCCAGCGTGATTTTGGGCGCGGCGTTTTTGGCCTTGGGCTATTTAATCAGCGCGAAAGTGAAAGAACGCGGCACGGCGGCAGGCATTGCCATCGGCGTGTGGCTGTTTTTCGTGGTGATTTTCGACATGGCCTTGCTTGGCGTGTTGGTGGCCGATACGCAGCAAACACTCACCGCGACTATGGTGGAAAGCATTTTATTGTTCAACCCGACCGACATTTACCGCCTGCTCAACCTGACCGGCTATGAAAACACCGCCATGTATTCGGGCATGGCCGGTTTGACCGAGCAAATCAGCCTCACGCTGCCGGTGTTGCTGACCGCGCAGGTGTTGTGGGTCATCATTCCGCTGCTGTTGGCGGCTTGGATTTTTGGAAAGCGACAAATATGAAAACATTTGCCTTAACAATCTGCACCGCCTTGCTGCTCGCGGCTTGTGGTGCCAAAGAAAACACCGCGCCGCCGCCTGCTCCGGCGCCGATTACTGCACAATCGACCGGCCATTACTGCACCATGAACCTGATGGAACATGACGGCCCGAAAGCGCAGCTGTATCTCAACGGCAAGCCCGATAAGCCGGTGTGGTTCTCGACCATCCGCCAAATGTTCGGCTATACCAAGCTGCCGGAAGAGCCTAAAGGCATTCATGTGATGTATGTCACCGATATGGGTGAAGTCACCGATTGGGCGCAGCCGAATGCCAATGATGCGTGGATTGATGCCAAAAAAGCATGGTATGTTATCGAAAGCGGCTTTATCGGCGGCATGGGTTCGGAAGATGCGCTGCCGTTTGCGGACAAAGCCAAGGCTGAGCAGTTTGCGCAAGAGAAGGGCGGCAAAGTGGTGAGCTTTGATGAGATGCCGGAAGCGTATATTTTTAAATAATGTGAATAGGCCGTCTGAAAAGGGTTTTGAGCTTTCAGACGGCCTGAGATTTTGTAAAACTCATTCATAAACCAGTACGCGTAATGACGGCGGCTAGGGTGTTTCTTGATGATTGAAGGGGTTCACAAAATTATCTGTTTTGATTTTATTTCAGAAAAGCCATGAATATCCCCCTAAACCGCCGCCGTTTTTTGGCCATCAGCGCCATTGTGGCCGGTGGTGCGATTTTGCCGTTTGCACTAAACCGCCCAACCGATAAACCTAATCCCGATGAAGCTGAGCCGTTTGTCTGGCAGGGCATTGCTTTGGGTTCGGGTGCGCAGTTGCACCTATATCATGTTGATCGTCGCCAAGCCGATGATTTGGTGAATAAGGCATTGGCGGAAGTGGCGCGTTTGGAAAAGATTTTCAGCTTATACCGCGACGACAGCCTGATTGTGCAGCTTAACCGTGAAGGCCGTCTGAACAATCCGCCGCAGGATTTGTTGGCGCTGTTGAGCATCAGCCAAGAAGTTTACCGACTCACCCAAGGTGCGTTTGACCCGAGCATTCAGCCGCTATGGAACTTTTATGCCGATTATTTTAGACGGCATCCCAATACCGATACGCCGCCGTCGCAGGCGGATATGAATCGAGCCTTGCAGCAGGTCGGTTTTGATAAAGTGGAATTTGACGATACCTTTGTCCGCTTTCACGGGCGGGATATGGGCTTGTCGTTTAACGGCATTGCCCAAGGCTACATCACCGATAAAGTGGTGAAATTGTTGCAGCAAAACGGCGTGGAACAAGCCTTGGTGGATATGGGTGAAATCCGCGGCTTGGATACACGCGGTGAACGCACTTGGCAGGTGGGTATCCGCGATCCACAAAATGAGCAAGGTGTATTGATGAATGTGCCGCTGCAAAACCAAGGCTTTGCCACGTCGGGCGGCTATGGCACGGTGATGGATGAAGCGGGTAAGTTTACCCATTTGTTTGACCCGCGTTCGGGGGTGAGCACACCGCGTTACCACAGCATGAGCGTAATGGCGCCAACCGCCACGCTGGCCGATGCGTTTGCTACGGCGTTTTCGGTGATGTCGCCAGATGAAATCCGGCAAGCGGCGCGGGCTAAGCAGGCTAAAGTGTGGCTGGTGATGCCGGATAGGCAGATGAAAGTTATTGAATAGAAGAAAAAACAGTTTTCATCATGTTTGCATTGCGAATATCTCAAGGAAGCTTGAATTGTTGTTGCAGTGCGTGCTGTTTTCACTGTGAAATTGAATCTCAAGCTAATCTGAGAAACTGAAAAACATGAAAGCCGTCTGAAACCAGTACCTGTTTCAGACGGCTTTTGTATGAATATTAGCTGCCTATTATTTGTCGGATTTAAATCCAACCCAATGAATTGATGAAAACGATCAGGATGGCAATCGGCGCTAAGAAGCGTAAGGTATTAAGCCATAATTGAGTCACGTTTTTCGGTACGGAGCTACCTTCGCTGATATTTGCCAAAACCGATTGTTTGTTGCGCACCCAGCCGGTGAAAATGGCTACACTCAATGCGCCGATCGGCATAATAATGGCGGAAATCATGTAATCCCACAAATCGAACACGGTTTTGCCGAATATTTTAAATTCGCCTAATACGCCAAACGATAAAGCCGAAGGAATACCAACGATAAAAATGGCCGCGCCGATTAGCCAAGTGCGGCTTTTGCGTTTGCTTTCGTCTTGGCGGATGGTGGCGGCAATCACGGTTTCCAGCATGGAGAATGCAGAAGTGAGGGTGGCAAACACCACCAGCAACATAAAGATGGCAAAGAGGATGGTGCCGAACGGGATTTTCATAAACACTGCAGGCAACACGATAAAGATTAAGCCCGGGCCTTGTGAGGGTTCAAAGCCAAACGCAAACACCGCCGGGAAAATTACCAAACCAGCCAGCAACGACACCAATAAGTTCATCCACATAATGCTGTTGCCCGAGCGGAACAAATCCTGCTTTTTGCTCAGGTAAGATGCGTAAGTAATCATGGTGGATACGCCGATACTCAACGCAAAAAATGCCTGACCCAGCGCCATCAGCATGGTGTGCGGCGTGAAGTAAGACCAATCGGGCTTCAGCAAAAATGATACGCCCTGCATGGCATTGGGCAGTGTCATCGAGCGGATGGCCAAGACAATAAACAACACAAACAAAGCTGGCATCAGATAGCGGTTGGCTTTTTCAATGCCGTTTGAAATTCCGCCTTTAACCACCCAAACCGTCATCAACATAAATAAGCCTTGATAAAGCAACACACTCCCAGGATTGGCGATGGTGGCGCCGAATAAGGCTTCAAAGTTGGCTTCAGAGTGGATTTGGCCGGTAAACGCGTGCACCACATAATTCAGCACCCAGCCGCCGACCACGCTGTAAAACGACAGCAACACAAAACACGCTGCCACGCCCATGCGGCCAACCCACGGCCACTGCGAACCGGGGGCGAGTGTTTTGAACGCATCGACCGCGTTTTTACCGCTGGTTCGGCCGATGTAAAACTCAGCTAATTGCACTGGCAGCGCAACCAAGATGGTAAACAGCAAAAACAATAAAAAGAATACGGCACCACCGTTGGTGCCGGCGGTGTAGGGGAATTTCCAAATCGCGCCCAAGCCAATCGCCGAACCGGCCGCAGACAGGATAAAGCCTAATTTGGATGACCAAGAAGCAGAAGCATTCATAAATGTATCGAAATGTAAAAATAATGGCTGATTGTAGCAAAGCTGTTATGCATATTGGAGTGGGTAAGGCCGAGATTGTGGGATTAAGCACGGAAGGTGCCGAGAATAGATGGCATAGGGTGGAAACCATCAAAAAATTTAGAAGGCAAAGAATTAATGCAAAGAAAATAGTTGAAAATAGAAATATTATGCCGTCTGAAAACAGAATATCATCTTGGCGTATCAATTTATCAAACAGGTCTCAGCGCCGTCTTGGAAAGATTAGGAAAGCTGCTACAATAGCTTCCTTTCAAAACACACCAAATACAAGGAAAATAATGCTTTACGCTATCATAGCCATTATCGTCGGCCTCGTTTTACTGGTCTGGAGCGCCGACCGCTTTATTGATGGTGCGGCTGCTACCGCCCGCCATTTCGGCATGTCGCCATTATTAATCGGTATGGTCATCGTCGGCTTCGGTACTTCCGCGCCGGAAATGGTCGTCTCCGTCATGTCGGCCTTAGACGGCAGCCCCGGCATTGCTTTGGGCAACGCCTATGGCTCCAACATCACCAACATCGCCCTGATTTTGGGTGTCACCGCCTTAATCAGCCCGATTATGGTGCAAAAACAAATCGTTAAAACTGAAATGCCGGTATTGCTGGTGATTACCGCTTTAGCCGCGTTTCAATTGTTTGATGGTTATTTGAGCCTGATGGATGGCACGATATTGCTGCTGGTGTTGCTCGGCTATATGGGATGGACGGTAAAAACCAACCTGAAAGGTGCCGATAATATTGTCGAAGACCTTTCGGATGAATTGGAAAGCGGCCAAATGCCGCTGAAAAAAGGCTTGTTTTGGTTGATTGTGGGTTTGGTGGTATTGGTACTCAGCTCGCGTCTGTTGGTGTGGGGTGCGGTGACCGTGGCGCAAAGCATGGGTGTGAGCGATTTGATTATCGGTCTGACCGTGGTGGCCATCGGCACATCATTGCCGGAGTTGGCTTCATCAGTAGCCGCCGCGCGTAAAGGCGAACACGACATCGCCATTGGCAATGTGGTCGGTTCCAACTTATTCAACACCTTATCCGTAGTCGGCTTGGCTTCCGTGATTCACCCGATGGAAGTCGCACCGGAAATCCTCACCCGCGACGTCGCCATTATGTCGGGTTTGACTGTGTTGCTGTTTGTCTTCTGCTTGGGCAAAGGTGGCGCAGGTCAGATCGGCCGTCTGAAAGGCTTGATTTTACTGGGCTCGTATGTGGCTTACACAGGTTATTTGATTAGCACCAGTTTTTAATTTTTTATAAGGAATAAAAAAGAGCAGGGGATTTCCTGCTCTTTTTGTTTTCAGACGGCATAATTTTTCAGCAATCATTAGGCCGTCTGAAAGCAAAACCGGATATGCCAAGTGACATATCCGGTTTTTAATTTGGTGGGTCCGGTGGGTTTCGAACCCACGACCAAGGGATTATGAGTTAGAAATGTAAAACATAACTAATTGTTTTTAAATGGTAGTGAAGCCTGCACATACAGTCTGATACAGTCGCATAAATCGTCATTTAGGCACAAATTAGACACAAGAAGCAATATTTAAATCCTTTACAGAAGGCTTTAGATATTGCTTTTTTATTTTGGAGAACAGGAGGCTTAATGAAAAAATACCTTTTAGCATTCGTTTTGCTGGCTGCATCGGCCGCTCACGCGGAAAAGCTTACTTGGCCTCAATATGCGGCCTTGGTTGAAAAACACGCAGCCGCACAGCGTCTTGACCCTAATATGATTTGGGCGGTAATGGGACGGGAAAGCTCTGGTAATCCAAATGCGTTATCACACAAAAACGCACGCGGATTGATGCAGGTTATCCCACCCACGGCAGCGCGGATGGGGGTTAATCCTAAGTATCTGTACCACCCTGAACCGAACCTGATTGCAGGCACGCGCTATCTGCGTTTTTTGTGCAACCGTTACCCTGACCGAAATCATCCGACGGGCTGCAACATGGATTTGGTCTTGGCCGGATACAACGCCGGTGAAGGGGCAGTCGACAAATACCGGGGCATACCGCCTTATGCTGAAACCCGCGCGTATGTGAAAAACGTCAAATACCGCTATGCACGGTTGAGTAAACATCCTGTTCTGATGGCTGCTGCTGTAGAAACTAGTAGCGTTGTTTACAGTATTTCCAGGAGAATACTAAAACATGAACATGCACAAAAACACCCGTCTCACCCCGCACCACCGCCAAGCCATTTGGCTGGCCTACACGCAGGAAAAGGAAAGCGTCACCTCCCTGGC
>NZ_PDBT02000070.1:0-13375 GCF_002551535.2 Neisseria sp. N95_16 | reverse complement strand
GCTACTCGCTATGAGAAATTAGCTCGTAATTTTAAATCGATGCTTTACTTGGCTTGCTCTATTATTCATGCTAAGTTAAATTGAGGACACGCCCTAGTATGAATGATTCGGCAGCCTGTCGTATGACTGCCGAACTTGCTGTGCCAATCCTGTAGGCACAACGCGTATTACCCAAGAATATCACGATTTGGCATAAAGTGTGATGACATCGGCTAAATCATGCTCGGATTATAAAGAACCTGCACCGAATAATTGTTTCAGACGGCCTGAAAGCGGCAGAGGCTTGCCTTTTTTGCCACGTTTGCCGCTGATGTCGGCCAGTTGAATGCGTTCTTTATAGGTAGCACCGCGTTTGCCTTCGCTCTCGGCGTGGATTTCCGGCGCGGAAACCACGGCAATGTGCGCCAATTGCTCTTTCTCGCCCAAGCTGATGAGCTGCAAGCCACGGCCTTTGGCCATGACTTTGAGTTCGTTGAGCGTAAAGGCGAGCGCTTTGCTTTCTTCCCATAGCGAAGTTTGGCACTCGGCCACCGCCACCACTTTGCAATCCGGATTAATCAGCGACGAAGCATATACCGATACCGGTGGCAACACCGTTTCGGCCGATTCCACGCTCATCACCACTTTGCCTGCTTTTACACGACCGACCATGTCGCCGAGTTTGGCAATAAAGCCGTAGCCGCCGCTGTTGCTCAACAAATAATGCTGATCCGGCAAACCGGTGAGCATGGCGACCACTTCGGCGCCGTTTTGCACGTCCACCAAAGATGCCACTGGTACACCGTCACCGCGGCCGCCCGGGATTTCCGAGGCATCTAAGGTGTAGGTACGGCCTTGTGAGTCAAGCACTACTACCGGCCATACGGTGCGGCTTTCCAAGGTTTGCTTCAAACCGTCACCTTCTTTGAACGTGGTTTGCGCCAAATCCAAATTGTGGCCGACGCGGCTGCGTATCCAGCCTTTTTTCGACAAAATCAGCGTCACCGGCTCATCGGCGGTGGTTTGCGTCAGCGTGGCGCGGCCGGCTTCTTCGACCAAGGTGCGTCGCTCGTCGCCAAATTGTTTCATATCAGCTTGCATCTCTTTAATGATGAGCTTTTTCTTTTCGTTTTCATCGCCGAGTAGCAGGTTCAGACGGCCTTCTTCTTCGCGCAGTTCGGCCAGTTCTTTTTCCAGCTTGAAGCCTTCCAAGCGCGCAAGTTGGCGCAGGCGGATTTCGAGAATGTCTTCTGCTTGGATTTCGCTCAAATCAAATGCCGCCATCAAATCGGCTTTCGGTTCGTCTGATTCGCGAATCACCCGAATCACTTCGTCAATGCTTAAGAAAACTTTCAGACGGCCTTCGAGAATGTGCAGGCGCTTTTCCACTTGGGTCAGGCGGAATTTCAGACGGCGTGTTACGGTTGTTACGCGGAATTTCAGCCATTCCTGCAAGATGGTTTTCAGGTTTTTTTGTGCAGGGCGGTTGTCCAAGCCCATCATCACCAAGTTGACCGACACATTGCCTTCCAAAGAAGTTTGCGCCATCAGCGTGTTCATAAACGCATCCGGCTCGATGCGGCTGGATTTCGGCTCGAACACCAAGCGCACGGGATGCTCGCCGTCGGATTCGTCGCGCACTTTTTCAATCAAATCCAGCATCAGTTTTTTGGTATTGAGCTGATCTTGGTTGAGCTGTTTTTTACCGGCTTTCGGCTTCGGATTGGTTTGTTCTTCGATTTCGGCAAGAATTTTGGCGGCGTTGGCATTGGGCGGCAACTCGGTCACAATCGCCCGCCATTGGCCACGCGCCAGTTTTTCGAGTTCATAACGCGCACGCACGCGTACGCTGCCTTTGCCGCTTTCGTAAATCTGCTGTAAATCGGCGGCAGGGGTGATGATTTGGCCGCCGCCGGCAAAGTCGGGTGCGGGGATGTAATCCATCAAATCAGCGGTTTCCAGCGAAGGTTTCTTCAGCAGGGCAATCGCTGCTTTGGTGACTTCGGTAAGATTGTGCGACGGAATTTCAGTCGCCATGCCCACGGCAATACCGCTGGCACCGTTGAGCAACACCATCGGCAATCGGGCGGGCAGGTGGATGGGTTCGTCAAACGCGCCATCGTAGTTGGGAGTGAAATCGACCGTGCCTTGATTGATTTCGCTTAACAATAATTCCGCAATCGGCGTCAAACGCGCTTCGGTGTAACGCATGGCCGCCGCACCGTCGCCGTCGCGCGAGCCGAAGTTGCCGATGCCGTCAATCAACGGATAACGCAGCGTGAAATCCTGTGCCATGCGCACCATCGCTTCATACGCCGAACTGTCGCCGTGTGGGTGGTATTTACCCAAAATCTCACCGACCACACGCGCCGATTTCACCGGTTTGGCGCCGGCGGTCAGACCCATGTCGCGCATGGCATAAAGGATGCGACGCTGCACCGGTTTCTGGCCGTCTGAAACTTCAGGCAGCGCGCGGCCTTTGACCACGCTCATGGCATATTCCAAATACGCGCGTTCGGCATATTGGCCGAGAATCAGATGGTCGGATTGGATAGGGGAAACAGGGATTTGCTCGTTCATGGTGCGGCTAAAATAAGAGTGAAATTCAAGCGCCGTATTGTAAAGCAAAACGGTGTTTCTTGCTGAAGTTTGCAAAGGCCTTTACTTGATAGGCCGTCTGAAACCTAGCAGATTCTGTTATACTCAAACGTTAATTACAGTCGTTTAAAATAGAAATCAAACAAGGCGACAGCAACCGCCGTGTACACCGAGTACATCAGGGCGCTGGCAACGCAGTATGATTTTTATTTTAAACGACGATATAAAACCGTTACCTAAAAAGGATCATCATGAGCACGCTTTTCCCAAACGCGACTTTACGCGACCGCGCCCCTTTCCGTTTCGACATCGTCGGCAGCTTTTTACGCCCTGACGCCTTGAAAAAAGCCCGCAGCCAATGCGCCTGCGGCGAGTGTTCGACCGACGAATTACACCAAGTGGAACACGCCGAAGTGAGCCAATTGGTGGCCAAAGAAAAAGCAGTCGGCCTGCCAAACGTAACCGACGGCGAATTCCGCCGCACATGGTGGCACTTGGATTTCCTGTTTGAATTGTTGGGCGTGGAATTGGTAGAAGCAGAAGAATACAGCACCCAATTTCAAGCGCACATGCGCCCGATTACCTTGAAAATCACCGACAAAATCGAATTCCCGAAAGTGCATCCGTTCATCAACCACTTCAAAGCCCTGAAAGCCGAAGCGGGTGATTATCCGGTGAAATTCACCATTCCGTCGCCAAGCATGCTGCACCTGATTACCTGCGTGCGCACGCCGAATCCGCAATTGATTGAGCGTTACCAAGACAACGAAGAATTGTTGTTTGCCGACATCACTCAAGCCTACATCGATGCGGGTAATGCGCTGTATGCCGAAGGCTGCCGCATTTTGCAATTGGACGACACTTCTTGGGGCGAATTCTGCTCGGAAGAAAAACGTGCCAAATACGAAGCACAAGGCTTGGATTTGGACGACATCGCGCGTAAATATGTGAAAGTGTTGAACGACATCCGCGCCGCTTTGCCGCAAGACATGGCCGTAACCATGCACATCTGCCGTGGTAACTTCCGTTCGACTTGGTTCTCCAGCGGCGGTTATGAGCCGGTAGCGGAAATCTTGTTCGGCGGCTGTAACGTTGACGGCTTCTTCTTGGAATACGACAGCGACCGCGCCGGCGATTTCAAACCATTGCGCTTCATTAAAGACCAGCAAGTCGTGTTGGGTTTGATTACCTCAAAATCTGGCGAACTGGAAGCCAAAGAAGAAATCATCGAGCGCATTAAGGAAGCCACACAATATGTTGACATCAACCAATTGTGCCTCAGCCCGCAATGCGGTTTCGCTTCTACCGAAGAAGGCAATGAATTGACCGAAGAAGACCAATGGAAAAAATTGGCACTGATTCGCAGCATTGTTGATGAAGTGTGGGGCAGCAAATAATCTTAGTATCGTGAAAGATGATTGAGATATGGAAAGGCCGTCTGAACGTAAAGGGTTCAGACGGCCTTGCTTATAAAAACCTAAACCTTAAGGCTGGTAATACGTTGCTGAGCCCGGACCCACCGGCCAGCCCAATACGAACACCCATACATAAAACAAAATCATCCAGCCGATGGCAAAGGCAATCGAGTAGGGCAGCATCAGCGAAACCAAAGTGCCCACGCCCGCATCTTTTTTGTAGCGGATGGCGATGGCTAAGGTCAGGCTGAAGAAAGGCATCATCGGCGTGATAATGTTGGTCACCGAGTCGCCGATACGGTAGGCCGCCTGAATCATTTCCGGCGCGTAGCCAGCCAACATCAGCATCGGCACGAAAATCGGTGCGGTGACCGCCCATTGCGCCGAAGACGAGGCAATCATCAGGTTAATCATGCCGCAGATGATGACGAAAAAGACAAACAGCAAGCCGCCGCCCAAGCCGATTTCTTTCAGGAATTCAGAGCCTTTCACCGCCAGAATCGGGCCTAGGTTGCTCCAGCCGAAATAAGCCACGAATTGCGACACGAAGAAGATCAGGGTCAGGTAAATCGCCATCGAGCGCATGGAGCTGACCATACCGTCCACTACGTCGGAGCTGGTTTTCAAGGTGCCGGCGACTTTGCCGTAAGCCAAGCCGGAAAGGGCAAAGAACACGAAAATCAACGCCACAATGCCCGACATCAACGGCGAATTCATCAAATCACCGGTTTCCGGATTGCGCAGCGGTGCGCCTTCGGGCAGACTGGCGGCGGCAATCAAACCGAGCAACACCAAAATCGTGGCAAAAGCCGCCCACAAACCTTTTTTCTCTTGCGCGTTCAGTTGCTCAATGCTCATGCTTTCCGCACTACCGTCACCTTCGGATTTGTCATAAGCGCCTAAGCGCGGCTCAATTAATTTATCGGTAATCAGAAAACCAAGACCGGCCACCAAGAAGGTGCTGACTGCCATAAAATACCAGTTGGCTTGCGCGCCGACCAAATAATCCGGTGCAATCAATTGCGCAGAAGATTGAGTGATGCCCGACAAAATTGGGTCAACCGTGCCGATTAACAAGTTGGCGCTGTAGCCGCCCGATACGCCGGAAAATGCAGCGGCAATACCGGCCAAAGGATGGCGGCCGAGCGAGTAGAACACCATTGCAGCCAAAGGAATAATCACCACATAGCCCAGTTCCGCTGCGATGTTGGACATCACGCCCGCGAACACGACTGCCAAGGTCACCAAGCGTTTCGGCGCATTCAATACGATGGCGCGCATGGCTGAGGAAATCAAGCCGGATTTTTCCGCTACGCCCACACCGAGCAAGGCCACCAAGGCCGTGCCCAAAGGGGCGAAGCCGGTGAAGTTGCTCACCAGATGGGTGACGATTTTGGCCAAGCCTTCGCCATTGAGCAGGTTAATCACACGAATCATGCCGTCTTCGGCGCGGCCTTTGGTGCCTTCAGGGCGCGGGTCAATCACGCTCACGTCAAAATACGCACCCACTGCCGACAAAATCAGCAGCGCGATAATCAAGGCTAAAAACAACACCACCGGATTGGGCAGAATATTGCCCAGCCTCTCCACGATGTTGAGAAAACGGTTAATGCCCGTTTGTTTGTTCGCTTGCGCCATACATCCTCCTTTGTGAAATCAATATTTCAGCTATTGTATGTGAAATTTCGTAAATTGCTAAATATCAGGAAGTTATTAATGCGCGTTTTTCGGGCATAAGAAAAGGCCGTCTGAAACACATTTACCTAAGGGCTTATTCGGTAAGTGTTTCAGACGGCCTGATATGACCATTAATTAATTGCGTACAACCAACACATCGGCTTTGGCGTGTTCAATAATGTAGCTGGCGCACGAGCCAATCATCAAGCGCTCGAATGCGTTCAAGCCGGTGGCGCCGGTCACAATCAAGTCCACTTTCTCTCGCGCCGGAATATCAACGGCGAGCAGGGCTTTCGGGTTGCCTTTTTCAACAATGCAAATCACATCAGTGCAGCCTGATTCCACGCAGCGCTTGGCGCAGCCGTTGACCAATTCTTGCGCCTGATCCTGAAACTTGATTTGTGTGCCGTCGTCAAATGCTGCCGCTCGGTAGGATTTGATTTCTTCAACGATGTGAACAATCGTCAGGCGTGCGCCGTTGCGTTGGGCGATGGCGGTGGCTTTGTTCAAGGCTGCTTCTGCTTGTGGCGAACCGTCGATACCGACCAAAATGTTTTTATATTCGTTCATACGTCATCTCCTTGGTAAACGTGAAAAGGTAAATGTCTCAAAGTGTTTTTCTTCAGCTTGTTTTTATCATAATCAGATTCAGACGGCCTCTCATTGATTTAAATCTAAACTCCGGCCGATTTCTACTGCAAAATCGGTTTTTTTGGATAGGCCGTCTGAAAAACATCGGCTGATTATGCAAACTACACCTGAATTCAGGTGCAGTCGGATAACGGAATAATCGCTTGGATTATTCAGTGCGCACCACCAAGACATCGGTTTGCGCATTTTGAACAATATATTCAGAAGATGAGCCGACCAACATGCGCTCCAAAGCATTCAGGCCGGTTGCGCCCAAAACAATCAGGTTGATGTTTTCACGCTGTGGAATGTCTTCCGATAAAAGCAGCTTTGGATTACCGGTTTGCAAAACCAAATCCACTTCGGCAACACCTTGTTGACGTGCATGCTCGGCATAATCGTTCAACATGGTTTTGGCTTCGGTTTCAAGCTGCTCATAGACGTTTTGCGTGAGCAGCGTGGTGTGCTGCATCAGCGATTGATCGAGAATATGCGCAATTACCAAGCGCGAATGGTTACGCAGGGCAATGGCCACGGCTTTGTGAAAGGCTTTTTCTGCTTGTGGGGAACCATCGATGGCGACAAGAACGTTGCGGTATTCGAGTAACATGATATTGTCTCCTTTTTTGTTGTCAGACACTATGGGCCATTGTTATTATCTGTTTTCATTTTTAGTATAGTGCCGAGCAGCAATAGGGGCGTAGTGTATTTACACTTATTTTCATGTTTATATTGATTTCAATTACTTATCATTTTAATTTCATCAAGTTTGAACGATGACTACGCCAGCGCAAAAAGAGCAGACAAAAAAAACCATTCATACCAAGGGAGAAGTATGAATGGCCAATACATTGCGGGAAAACGTCTTACTTGCTGCACTGCCCAAAAGGGATAAAAGAGCAGTGTGTGTCAGCACGAATAATTTTACTATTCTGAGTATTAAATACTGTTAAGAAGTGAAATTATTTTAATAAATTGTCTAATTTAAGCGAATATTAAAGTTAGATAAAAGACTTTATTGATTCTGGCGTATCCAAGCTAGCCATTTATTGAACACATTTGGCTCAAGCGCGGCGATGACCGAGCGTTTGAATACATGCTCGCCACTCCAAAATGCATCACCTTCCAAAGTATCCAAGCAGCCGCCAGCTTCTTCAAAAATCAGCGCACCGGCAGCATAATCCCACAATTTCTGCCCGCCGTGCACATACACATCATAGCGGCCGCAAGCCAGATAGCACCAATCCATCGTGCTGCAGCCCATGCTGCGGCTGGCGCCAACTGGGGAGAGCGTGCTCATGCGGCTGGTGAGTTTGCCCGAGCGCAGGTATTTGATTTCCACACCGGCAATCGATTCTTTTAAGTTTTTTTCTACCAAGCGCAAGGGCAGACGAGTGCCGTTTAAAAATGCACCGTTGCCGCGTTCGGCATAAAAGCATTCTCCGCTAACCGGATTATAAATCACGCCCAATTGCGCGCGCCCGTTTTGAATATAGGCCACGGAAATGGCAAAATGCGGCAGGCCGTTGATGAAATTATTGGTGCCGTCGATGGGATCGACCACCCACAAGCCGCTTTCCGAGTGCGCCTTCCACAAACGGATTTGCTCTTGAGTGGTCATTTCTTCGCCCATCATCGGGCAATCAATGATGAGTGGTAAGCCTGCAGCAAATGCGGTTTGCGCTGCCAAATCGGCTTCGCTGAGCATGGAGCCGTCAACTTTTCGGCTGGCCGGCGTGTTGAGAAAACGAGGCATCACTTCTGTTTGCGCGACGTGACGAACCAGTTTTTGCAATCGGTGTAACAATTTTTGTCCTTAAATAGCAGAGGTCGCTTAAAATAGCGGTACCGCGTTGGCCAAGTGACCCATGCCGGTATCGCGTTTGCCCGAATGCAGCTTGGCCACTTCGGTCTGTTTGACACATTATATACGTTAATAATCCTGAAAACTATGCCCCGTTTTTATCTTACCGATTCGATTGCTTCAGGCCAAATCCTTGACCTGCCTGATAATATTGTGCGCCATCTGAATGTGTTGCGCTTGAAACATGAAGAAGAGATTGTTTTATTTAACGGCAACGGTTATGCTTATCCTGCCCGCTTGCTTGATTTGGAAAAGCGCCGCGCCCGCGCCGAAGTCTTGCGTGAAGAACATACCGACAACGAATCGCCGCTCAATATTACCTTAATCCAATCCGTTTCCAGCGGCGAGCGCATGGATTTTACCCTGCAAAAAAGCGTGGAATTGGGTGTAAGCGAGATTCAACCTGTGATTAGCGAACGCACCACCGTGCGCCTACAAGGTGAGCGCGCCGATAAAAAAGTTGAGCGCTGGCAGGAAATCGTGATTTCCGCCTGCGAGCAAAGCGGCCGCAATATTGTGCCAAAAGTGTTACCACTGATTTCTTATCGTCAGGCTTTACAGCAGATGCCGTCTGAAAAAACCAAATTATTATTAAGCTTAAACCGCGCGCAAAAGCTAAACCAAATCCAACCCTCTTCAGACGGCCTGGTTTTTATGGTCGGCCCTGAGGGCGGCTGGAGCGCTGCCGAAGAAGAGCAAGCCTTTGCCGCCGGTTTTCAATCCGTTACCCTAGGTCCACGCGTGTTGCGTACCGAAACCGCTTCTCTAGCGGCCATTGCAGCCATGCAGACGCTGTGGGGGGATTTTGTGTAGGTGAGAATTAATAGAAAAGGCCGTCTGAAACTCATGGTTTCAGACGGCCTTTAGTTTTAATCATTAAAACCTTATTCGCTCAATAAAGCAATATCGGCCACGGCATTCATTTGTTCGGCCAATTGGTTCAGCAGATTTAAGCGGTTTTGTTTGATAGCGGCATCGTCGGCCATCACCATCACGCCGTCGAAGAAGGCATCGACTTGCGGTTTGATGGCGGCTAATTCGGTTAAGGCCGTCTGAAAATCGCCTTGGGCAACAGCGGCGGCAATTTTCGGTTGCAAATCGCGTGCAGCGGCAAACAAGGCTTTTTCTTCGTCTTGCTGCAACAGGCTTTCGTTGACGGCGCCCAGTTCGGCATCGGCTTTTTTCAGCAGATTTTGTACGCGTTTGTTGGCGGCGGCCAGCGCGGCAGCTTCCGGCAGCGCTTTAAACGCGGCCACCGCTTGCAGCTTGGCTTCCACATCGTTCAGGCGGCTTGGATTTTTCGCCAATACGGCAGCCACGATGTCTTGCGGGTAGTCGTTTTGCAACAATACCGCCAAACGCGCCTGCATAAATTCGGCCACTTCAGACGGCGTGTCGGCATTGAGCAAACCTTGCGGGAATACGGCAAAGGCCGTCTGAACCAGCTCGTTCACGTCCAAATCGTTTTGCATCACCATGCGCAAAATACCTAAAGCCGAGCGGCGCAGGGCGTAAGGGTCTTTGTCGCCGGTCGGAATCAGGCCGATGCCCCAAATGCCAACTAAAGTTTCCAGCTTGTCGGCTAATGCGGCGGCAGTAGCGACTTTGCCTTCCGGCAACGCATCGCCGGCAAAACGCGGCTGGTAGTGTTGCTCGATGGCGTTGGCGATTTCTTCGCTTTCGCCGTCCAAGCGGGCATAGTATTTGCCCATTGTGCCTTGCAATTCAGGGAATTCGCCCACCATTTCGGTAACCAAGTCGGCTTTCGACAAGCGGGTCGCGCGTTCGGCAGCGGCAGCATCCGTGCCCAAACTTTCGGCGATGTGGCGGCTGATGGCCGCTAAACGCTCGATACGCTCGGCTTGGTTGCCCAGTTTGTTGTGGTAAACCACTTGCGAGAGCTTAGGCAGGCGGCTTTCCAGCGTGGCTTTTTGGTCTTGCTGATAGAAAAATTCGGCATCGGCCAAACGCGCACGCAATACGCGCTCGTTGCCGGAAATAATGTGCGACGGATCGGCAGCTTCAAGGTTGGATACCAACAAGAAGCGGTTCATCAGCTTGCCCGAAGCGTCTAACAGTGGGAAGTATTTTTGGTTTTGCTGCATGGTCAGAATCAAGCATTCCTGCGGCACGGCCAAGAAATGTTCTTCAAAACCGGCTTCCAATACCACCGGCCATTCCACCAATGCGGTGACTTCATCCAATAAGCTGTCGTCGGCCGCTACGGTGGCGTTCAGACGGCCTGCCTGTTCGTTCAATGCCGTCTGAATTGCATCCTTACGCTCGGCAAACGAAGCAATCACTTTGCCTTCGGTACGCAGTTGTTCGGCATAGCTGTCGGCCTGTTGAATGGTGATCACGCCGTCTGAAAGGAAGCGGTGGCCCAAAGTGGTGTTGCCGCTTTGCAAGCCCAAAACGCTTGCGTTTACCACATCCGCACCGTGCAGCACAATCAGGCTGTGTACCGGACGCACAAAGGTAAAGGTGCTGCTGCCCCAGCGCATCACTTTCGGAATCGGCAGCTTTTTCACCGCCTGATTGATGATGTCGTCGAGCAGGGCAGACAAAGGCTGGCCGGTTTGGGTAAATTCATAGGCAAACACATCTTGCTTGCCGTCGTGAATCACTTTCAAATCTTCAATCTTTGCCCCCGCACTGCGTGCAAAACCTTCCAAAGCCTTGGTCGGCGCACCGTCTTTCATGCCGTTGGCGACGGCAGGGCCTTTTTTCACAATCTGCTGATCAGCTTGAACAGGCTTCACGTTTTTCACCTGCACAGCCAAACGGCGCGGCGAAGCGTAAGCAGTTACGGTGGTTTCACCGTCAATCAGTTGCGCTTTTTCCAAGCCTTCGGCAATGGAAGCGGCAAAATGGTTGCCCAGATTATTCAGGGCTTTCGGTGGCAATTCTTCGGTTAAGAGTTCGATTAAGAGGGTTTGGGTCATTGCATGCTTTCAATCAATAATTGAACGACGGCGCTTCAAACAGGCCGTCTGAAAATAGGGTTTGCCCAGTAAAAATATGGGCTTGATTATACACAAAGTTACAAGGGAAATTAAGCGGAGCAAGGCGATGGCTTACTCTGTGTTTTCATAGTGGACAGGGGCAGTGTTATTCAGCATTTTGTGGTATATGCTGTAATGCGGCATAGTAGCCTTGTTTTGCCAACAATTCCGCATGGTTGCCTTCTTCAATAATTTTGCCGTCATCCATGACGATAATGCGGTCGGCTTGTTCAATCGTGCTCAAGCGGTGGGCAACGATAATGCTGGTGCGACCTTGCATCAGGTTTTCTAAGGCTTGTTGTACTAAGCGTTCGGATTCGTTATCTAATGCACTAGTAGCTTCGTCCAACAGTAAAATCGGTGCATCTTTAAGTATGGCGCGAGCGATGGAAACGCGTTGTCGTTGGCCTCCGGAAAGTTGGCTGCCGTTGGCGCCGATGGTTTGATGTAAGCCATGTGGAGAGTTGTGTACCAAATCTTTCAGATTGGCGGCTTCGAGTGCAGCCATGACTTCCGCTTCTGTGGCTTCGGGGCGGCTGTAACGAACATTTTCCAATAGCGTGTCGTCAAACAGGAATACATCTTGCGATACAAGTGCAAATTGGCTGCGCAGATTAGTCAATTGCACATCAGCAATATTGATGCCATCGAGATAGATTACCCCTGAGCTTGGCTCGACAAAACGTGGTAGTAGGTTGATGGCAGTCGTCTTGCCGCTGCCGGATCGGCCAACGAAAGCAACACGTTCACCGGGGTGGATGTCAAGATTGAAATTGTCAAGCGCTTTATGACCTTCTTCGGTGTAGCGTACATCAATATGATCGAATTTCAGACGGCCTTGTACATTAGACAAGGTGTGTTTGCCTGTGTCGTTTTCGGGTTTTTCATCTAAAAACTGGCAGACATTATCTGCGGCGAGAAACATGGTTTGCATGGGGATGCTGATGTTGGCCAAGTTTTTAATCGGCGAGAGCATTTGCAGCATAGCCACAATAAAAGCCATAAATTCACCGATGGTGGTGTAGCCTTGTTGGCTTTGCCATAAAGCGATGAAAATCACCACGGCTAGGGCAAATGAGGCAATGAGTTCGCTAAAGGGCGAACGGGCGGCAGTAGCTTGGGTGATTTTTTTGCCTAAGCGTACGATGGTATGGTTGACATCAGCAAAGCGGCTTGAAGCCTGTTTTTGGCCACCGAACAGTTTCATCACGCGGTGGCCTTGATGTACTTCTGTCACCACATTATTGAGCTTACCAATACTGAGTTGCGCGCTGGCGATGATGCCTTTGAGGCGGTTGCGGTAATAGCGTGAAAGCAATGACAAAAGCGGGAACATCAGCAATACAATTAAGGTCAATTGCCAGTTAAGATATAGCAATACGCATACCAAACCGATGACGATTAAGGTATCGCGGGTAAGAGTGATGAACACATTGCTGGCGTTGCTGATGGATTGTTCGGCCATCTGAACCATGCTCATCAAGACGGTACCGGATGGATTTTTTTGATGGTAATCTGAAGAAAGAGTGAGCATGTGTTGGAACATGTCGCGGCGGATATGGCTTACAGCCATCACCGATACCCATGTCATCAGATAGGTACTGGCGAAGCGGCAGATGCCGCGAATCAAGACAATCACGATCAGAAACAGCGGAACCGTCCAAACTTTATTTTCGGTGCCCCAAATCATGTGGTTAAACTGGTCTTTCCAGTTTTGCACAGTGGCCACAATGCCACTGGCGGCATTTAATTCCGGCGGTGCGCTGGGAGCAGCAAAGCCTTGATTGACCAAAGGTGCGATAAAGGCGGCCAGATAGCTTTCGGTGGCGGCCACACCGACAATGGCCAGCAACGACCAAATAATGCGCGCTTTGTAGGGCTTCACATAAGTGAGCAGGCGCATGAAATTGTGCGTGTCGGCTTTGGTGAAGAGACCGAAGGTGAGTTTTTCTATCATAGGGCACTTTTAGTGGGTAAAGCTTTGTCGCCTAAATGCTTTCAGACGGCCTGTTTAGACTAGCGGGTTATGGCTTGATTGGATATGTTTAGCAAGCAAACATACCGGATTTAAATTTCAGACGGCCTTTGTGATGGAATCAAGGCCCTTACATTCGCATTTCAAGTGCAACGCTCAAATGCCATTGGCAAGGGCTGCTGAAAACAGATCACCCGGTGTCTCATAGTCCAATGTCTTTCTCGGTCGGCGG